>CAMYJL010000211.1 GCA_947258645.1 uncultured Nitrospinota bacterium | reverse complement strand
AAGGAGCGAAACGATGGCGCACACGGCATCGGACATCAAACGCCTGGATAGCCCGCGTGAATCCACAGCCCGCCTCGCGGCTTCGGCCCCGGCCCTGTTCGCGATCATCCTCGGCGCCATGCTGCTCTTCGGCGCGGGCTTCGCCCAGCCGTCGGCGATTCACGACGCCGCGCACGACGCGCGCCATGGCATCGCCTTCCCCTGTCACTAGTCGGGCGGGAAACCCATGTTCCGCCGCATCGTCTTCACGGCGGCGCTCGCGGGTCTGATCGCCGGCCTCTTCCTGTTCTCGGCCCAATCCCTTCGCGTCATCCCGATCGTCCACGAGGCGGAAACCTACGAAACCGCGTCCGCGAAAAACCCGCCGCCGGCGAATCATCCCCATGAAAATTCAGGCGCTGATCATGGGCGCGGCGCGCTCACGGCGCTTGCCAACGTGATCACAGCGATCGGCTTCGCCCTCCTCCTCACCGGCGCGATCTCTTTGCGCGGCGACGCGGATTTCCGCCGCGGCCTTCTCTGGGGGCTGGGGGGATTCGCCGCCTTCAGCGCGGCCCCCGCGCTGGGCCTTCCGCCCGAGCTGCCCGGCACGATTGCCGCGGGCCTTTTCGAGCGGCAAATCTGGTGGCTCGGAACCGCCGCCGCGACCGTCGCCGGCCTCGCCCTCATCGCCTTCGCCCCCGGCGCCAGATGGAAATTCCCCGGCGCGCTGCTGATCGCCCTGCCCCATCTCATCGGCGCGCCGCAGCCCGACAACCACACCGCCCTCGCCCCCGAGGCGCTCCAGCGCCAGTTTGTCGTGGCGGCGCTGGCCACATCCGGTATATTCTGGCTCGTGCTCGGCGGGCTCTGCGGCTACCTCTTCCAGCGATTCGAGCGGGCCTGAGCCCCGCCCGCCATCCGCCCTCACCGGACTTTTTAGGCCGAACTATTTAGGAAGATCCTCATGTCAGCTGGCGAAACCGATCACCGGCCCTGGGGCCACTACACCGTCCTCGCCGACGAGGCCGACCACAAGGTCAAGCGCATCGTCGTCGAGCCCGGCCAGAGGCTCAGCCTCCAGCGCCACGAAAAGCGCAGCGAGCACTGGTACGCCCTCTCGGGCGAGGGCGTCCGCCGACATCCCCCAGGGCGCCTGGCACCGCGTCCGAAACGACGGAGACGCCCCCTTCGTCTTCATCGAGGTCCAGCGCGGCTCCTACTTCGGCGAGGACGACATCGAGCGGAAGGAAGACGACTACGGAAGGGTGTAGTCATTTTCCCCGGAATATCCCGGAATTCCCCGGAAGACGCCGCAGGGCGCGCCGCGCCCGGTATCGAATATAAAAGATGCGCGGGAAAAACGCGCCACAGGAAATGCGGGGAGATGCGGGGGGCATGTCTTTATCGGTCGAATTTTTGAAATTGGATGAGTAGAATGGATATGTCGATTACCAATACCTTCCTCGAAAGTTATGGTGGGGAATCGCAAGAATGATACATACCGAAGTTTTTTTCGTCATTTATTTAATTTGGGGGTTTTGGTATTTGGCCTCCGACTCTGAAAAAGTTAAAAAATATTTAAAATCTTTCTCCCCTTTCCCTGTTCTTTTTTACCTTCTCATACAAATCTGGGGCCAAGATTGGTGGATATTTCTATTGGGAACTTTTTTTATCTTGTTTCTTTGTTATTTTTCTCTCTCAAGTCAATTCCCGAACGTTTTTCCCATGCCTTGGCCTAAACTCTGGCTTGCGGTTTTAGGAGCACTTCTCATCATGGCGGGGGGATCTCATGTTCTTTTGAGTGTCTATGTGGGCAAGGGAATCCTTGATTTGATACAAGGAGGCCTCTTCTTATTATTGGGCTGCCTATTTATATTTGGATTATTTTTTCAGAAGCAATCGGGCGAAAATAGCGCTCAAGAGAATGGCCAATAAAATGGACAAAAAAACGCCCCGGGGCGCGAACCCCGGGGCGTCTTGGTTTGTCCTGAAACGGGATTACGCCCCGGCCTTGTTCTTCGCCTCCAGCGCCTGGCCGAGGCGCTCGACGCCGCGCTCGCAGTCTTCCTTCGAGCACGAGTAGGCGAAGCGGATGTAGCCCTCGCCCGCCGGGCCGAAGACGCTGCCCGCGATGGTGGCGATGGCGTGCTCGGTCAGAAGGTAGTCGGCCACTTCCTTCGAGGTCTCGCCGAAATTCTTGACGTTCGGGAAGGCGTAGAACGCGCCGGTCGGCTTCGCCACCGTCATGCCCTCGATGGAGCGGAGCCCGTCGTAGATCACCTTCGAGCGCTCGGTGAAGGCGTTCAGCATCTCATCGATCGGGCCCTGATCATCGGTGAGGCCCGCCGCCGCGCCGTGCTGGATGAAGGTGTTGACGCAGACCGTCGTGTACTGGCGCACGCGCAGCAGGTGGCGCGTCAGCTCCGGGCTCGCGATCGTCCAGCCGAGCCGCCAGCCGTCCATGCTGAACACTTTCGAGAAGCCGTTGATGATGATCGTCCGCTCGGCCATGCCGGGCTGGGAGAAGATGCTGGGGGCGCAGTCGCCCTCGTGATAAATCCGCGCGTAGATCTCGTCCGACATCACGATGAGATTGTGCTTCTTCGCGAGGTCGGCGATCTTCGCCAGCTCGGATTCGGGCACCGTGGTTCCTGTCGGGTTGCTCGGCGAGGTGATGCAGATCATCTTCGTCTTCGGCGTGATGACCTTCTCGATGTCCGACGCCAGCATGGCGAAGTCGTCTTCTTCCCGCGTCGCCACCTGAACGGCCACCCCGCCCGCGAGCGAGGTGATCGACATGTAGTGGTGCCAGTTCGGGTCGGGGATGATCACCTCGTCGCCCGGGTTCACGAACGCCATGATCGAGCAGAGAATTCCCTCGTTCGCCCCGGACATGACGATGGTCTGCGTGTCCCACTGGACCTCGACGCCCGTGTCGATCTGGGTGCGCGCGGCGATGGCCTTGCGCAGCGGGGGCACCCCCATGCTCGGGGCGTAGTGCACGTCGCCCCGGTCGAGCGAGACCGAGGCCGCCGCCTTGATGTGGGCCGGTGTGTCGAAATCCGAGCGGCCGATCTGCCAGTGAATGACGTCGCGCCCCTCGGCCACGAGGGCGTTTACCTTGTCGAACACGGCGCGGATGCCCGAGAAGGGCACATCGAAAATCCGCTTCGCCGCAATCGCGTCCGTATCGAAACTCGCCATGAAATACCTCCGAAAATAGATGTTTAACGCCAAAAGCCGCCGGGCTCCCCCCTCCCTTCCGGCCGCCTCGTTTTCAAGGACACGGTGTTATATCGGCTGAATCGGAACGGGGCAAGGCCGCCCGCCGGGCCGGATTTCGGACCTCGCTATTCCGGGGAGGCGGCGCAATCATCCCCTCGAAAAAAGGGGAAATCCCGCCCCCCCTGCGCCAGCCGCCGGCAAAGCCGGGAGGACGAAACCGGGAGGATGAAGCCGGGAGGATGAAGCCGGGAAGGATCAGCCGCCGAATTTCTTGACGGCCCGATCGATGGCCGGCCCGGCTTTTGCCAGGTCTTCCGGCGTCATCACCGGGACGATCTCGATATTGGCCTCGAGCGCCAGGAAGAAGGGCTCGGCGAACGCCGGAATCTCGGAGGCGTCCTCGATATCGACGAAGAAGTATCCCGTCCGGTCGCCGTTCGAAAGGGAGAAATACGCCGCCTCGGGCTCCAGGTCTTCGATGATCGACTGGAGCGTCTCGCCCAGCTTCCCCTCCTCCGCCAGCTCGTTCGCCCGCTCAACGGGCATCTCCGCCTTGATCATGAACCGCATGGCTTTTCTCCCTCTGCGATGAATTTGTCTTTTTTAATGAACATCGGAATCACCGCGTTATAGCGGGAGGGAAATCGGGGCGCAAGGCGGGGGTGGACCCGCACCAACCCCATCCTCTACCAAACCGTCATGGCCTTATCGCGAACATGGGCGCCGCTATTGTACCACCGGTCACCTGAGGATATGCTGGTTCTTAATTTCCAATCCTGCACCGCCGCCCCGATTTTGTATCGGGTATTCATTTTGAAAAATATGGTTCACATCTTTACGGAGGAGAATGTGTGATGGGACAGGTCCTCGACCAATTCGCCGCTGAATGCCACGACATCCTGAAGGAGGATTCCGGTCGGAACGGTCTGGAGCAGGTGTGCGAAGGCCTGAAAAAAGTCCTGGTCAACGATGAATTCGTCAACGAGCATCTGGGGCCGGACACGGATTCGCCCCGGAACATCCTTTATGAGGATCCCGAACTCGGCTTCTGCATCGTCGCCCATGTGCACAAGGGTGCGAGCGGAAGCCCGCCGCACGACCACGGCTCTTCATGGGCGATCTATGGCCAGGTGAAGGGGACCACGGAGATGACCGAATACAACCTGGTCGAAAAACCGAAGGACGATCAGCCCGGCAAGGTCAAAGCCTTCAAGAGCTACGACCTGACGCCGGGAACGGCCGTCGCGTATGACGTGGGGCAGTTCCACTCGCCCAAGCGCGAGGGCGAGACGCGCCTGATCCGAATCGAAGGGAAGAATCTGGACACCATCAAACGGGATCGCTACGAAGCGGTCTGACGTTCCGCTACACCAGCTCTCCTTTCAACACCGTCACGGCCTGGCCGCAGATGTCCACGCGCTCGCCCTTCAGGCGGACGCGGACGACTCCACCGCGCGCCGAGGCCTGATAGCCGGTCACCTCCTCTTTTTTGAACCGCGCGCCCCAGAAGGGTCCGAGGGCGCAATGGGCGGAGCCGGTGACAGGGTCCTCGTCGATGCCGTGGCCGGGGGCGAAAAAGCGCGAGACGAAGTCGTAGTCCGGCCCGTGAAAGGCGCTCGTCACGGTGACGCCGCGAACGTCGAGCGTCGCCAGCAGGGCGAAGTCGGGCTCGATGGCGCGGACGATCTCTTCGGAGGGCACCTCGACGAGATAGTCGAAGCGCGTCTGGCCGACGTAGTGGGGGGTGATCCCGAGCGCCTCGCCCAGCGCGTTCGGCGGGTCGGCGCTCTCGACGGGCGTCGCCGGAAAATCCATCTCGATCCAGCCGTCTTTTTTCGTGCAGGTCAGCAGCCCGCTCTTCGTGTGGAAGCGCGCCGCCTCGCCGGACGAGAGCCTTCCTTCTTCCCAAAGGGCGTGCGCGCTCGCGAGCGTCGCGTGGCCGCAAAGGTCCACCTCCGCGGCCGGGGTGAACCAGCGCAATTCATAATCCTCATCCCCCGGAACCAGAAAAGCCGTCTCCGAGAGATTCATCTCCCGCGCGACGCCCTGCATCCAGCCTTCGTCGGCGGCCTTGTCAAGCAGGCACACCGCCGCCGGGTTTCCCGCGAAGGGCGTTTCCGTGAACGCATCGACCTGGATGAGGGGGTGGGGCATGACCGGATCTCCTTCCTAAAACGCGCTCAAATCCTGAAGCACCCGCTTCACCTCGGCGCGGCCCTCCTTCGAGAGGGGGGGCTGGGGCGGCAGGGGCGGGCCGACGTCGAAACCCTGAAGCTCGAGCCCCGCCTTGATGCAGGCGGCAAGGTTGTATTTCGCGAAGGCCTGGTTGAGCCGCCACATCGCGCGCTGGAGGGACATGGCCTCCTCCCACTTTCCCGCCACGGCGAGCTCATGGAGGCGGACGCTCTGCCCCGGCACGAGGCAGGCCGGGCCCGCCATCCACCCGACGCCGCCGATGAGCATGACGCAAAGAGGGATGTGCGCCGAGGCGCTGAATATCTGGAGCCGCCCGCCGACCCGGTTCATCACCGAGAGGAGCCGCCCGGTGTTGCTCGAAGCGTCCTTCAGGTAGCGGATGTTGGGCACGCGGGCGAGGCGCTCGATGACCTCCGGAGTGAGGTCCCCCCGGGAGAAGTTGGGGTTGGTGTAGAGGACCACCGGACAGGAGACGGCACGGGCGATCTCGCGGAAATAGCTTTCGACTCCCTCGGGGGGAATCGGGAAGTAGGTCTCCATGATGGTGAGAATTCCGTCCGCACCCATTTTCTCGTAATCCTTCGCCTGCCGGATGGCATCCTGCGTCGAGGCCGACGCTACCCCCGCCACGACGGGGACGCGGCCCGCGCAAGCGTCCAGCGTGATCTCGACAACCCGTCGCCGCTGCGCCGGTGTGAGGTAGGCAAATTCGCCCGTGCTGCCCAGGGGGGTGAGGCCGTGTACGCCCGCCTTCACCAGACGGTTCACGAGCCGTTTGAGCACCCCCGCCTTCACCCGGCCCTTCCCATCAACGGGCGAGACCAGATAGGGGAACACCCCCCGGAATCCGGGCGGGGACATCAGTTCCGTTCCCTTACCTTCTTCACAATACCGGCGTCGTCGGGGAAGCTGTGCTTTTCGAGCTTGGAGTAGAGGAACTCCCCGTCGAGGGTGATCTCGAAGGCGCCGACGCGGTAGTTGCCGTCCTCGTTCCCGGCGATCTCGAGGTCGGGGAATTCTTTTTTCAGGGCTTGAGCCAACTGCTCAAACTGGGGCCGGTAGTTTCACCTCTCGCAGTATTCGACGTGGAGCTTCATGGGGAGGGCCTTTCTCTATATAAGGGCGGCTGCCGGGGCGGGGGCGCGCCCGCTTCGGGCGCATCATACCGGGCGGAGGCTCGAGAGAAAACGCCGCCCGCGCCTTGACTTCGCGCCCGCCGGGGAAAATGATGGGCGGGTTATCCAACACTGACATTTATTTCTGAGGAGCGGGAGATGGCTGGCATCATCAGCGCGGGAGCGTACATCCCTTTCCACCGGCTGGAGGGCGGGGCCGTCCGGGCGGTGTGGGGCAGCGGGAACCCCAAGGCCTCGCGCCCGATCGCCTCGTTCGACGAGGATCCCATCACGATGGGGGCGGAGGCGCTGATCAACGCGGGCGGCTGGGGCGACATTCAGGCGGACGCGCTTTATTTCGCCTCGACGAGCGCACCCTACGCCGAAAAATCGAACGCGGCGGTCGTGGCGGCGGCGGCGGATCTGCCCGGGTCGATCTTCACGGCGGACCTGGGCGGTGCGATCCGCGCGGGAACCTCGGCGCTGCGGACGGCGCTCGACGCGGTGAACGCGGGATCGGCGGAGCGGGCGGCGGTCGTGGCCTCGGAGGTGCGCCCGGCGCGCGCGGGCGGGCCGGACGAACTGGCGCTCTGCGACGGGGCGGCGGCGCTCATCGTGGGAAAAGGAAGCGACGTGGCCGCCGAGGTCGAGGCGACCTTCGCCTGGACGGAGGATTTCATCGACCGCTGGCGCCTGCCGGGCGAGGATCAAGTCTCGGCCGGGGACGCAAAGTTCATCCAGGATTTCGGCTACATCCGCCAGACGGCAGAGACGGTGGAAGGACTCCTCAAAAAAACCGGCGCGACGCGCGAGGACA
>CAMYJL010000210.1 GCA_947258645.1 uncultured Nitrospinota bacterium | reverse complement strand
CATCTTTTAGTGTGAAATAAAAATGACCAGAGCCCGGAAGGATGACCCGCGTGCAGTCGGGAATACGTTCAAGGTAAATATCGCTGAAATCGAGGGGGCCCGGATCGTTTTCCCCGTAACAGATCAATGTGGGCACGGAGATTTCTCCGAGTCGTCCCGTCAGATCGGGCATGGTGAACAGGGCGTTTGCCGTCGCCGCGTATGTGTCCGGAGTGTTTTTCAAAAATCGCTTTCTGTATTCCTTCGCGAGCGGTCCCTCAAGCATTTTCGGCGGAAGCAGCCTTCGAAATTCATGGTGGTTGAACACAGCTTCCATTCCCTCTTTAAGGGATAGCTGGTGCAGAATCTCGAAGTGCTCGCGGTAGGCCCCCGAGGGGGCGCCCGCCGAGGATGAAACCAGTATCAGACGGTTCAGCCGATCGCTGTGATCGATGGCGAATAGAGTGCCCGTGCGGCCGCCCATGCTGTGCCCGAGAAAATCGACCTTTTCAAGACCCAGGGCATCAAGAAATCCGAGCAGATCATCAGCGAAGTCCTGAATTCGGTAGGGTCCCGGCGGCTTGTCCGAATCACCGTGCCCCCGCTTGTCCAGGGCGAAGACCTGAAACCGCTCCGAAAGGCGGTCCAGGATAGGCGTGAAGGCAAATCCGGAATTTTGGAATCCGTGCGAGAGAATCATGGGCGGCCCGTCTCCGCGAACCAGATAGTTCAGCTTCAAGCCTCTTACGCTCACGGTCGGCATCGATAAATCTCCTTCTTTAAAAGAATGATTTAAATTGAATCAGCCAAAACCCGGGACAGGGAATCATACTATTGGACAGGTGCCTCCATCCACGTTAAGCGCGACACCCGTGATGTAGGAAGCCGCATCCGAAGCGAGAAAACAGGCGGCATTCGCGTATTCTTCGGGATTCCCCATCCGGCCGAGGGGAACACCTTTTCCCCGCTCTTCGATAAATTGCTCAAACGACATGTCGGGTGCCTGATTATTATAGGCACGGTCCCACAGATCGGTGACGAAGATACCCGTACAGAGCGCATTCACCAGAATGTTATAGGGGGCGTATTCTTTGGACAAAACCTTCGTGAGGGACATACCGGCAGCGCGGGATATCGCGGTGGGAGCGTTTTCCGCGTGCGGCGCCTTGGCGGCGGTATTCAGCACATTGATGATCCGGCCCCATCTTTGCTCTTTCATTTTCGGCAACACGAGCCGCGAGATCCGGATGGCCGCAAAAAGCTTCAGGTCAAGATCATCCCGCCAGGTTTCATCTGACACTTCCTCGAATTTTCCTCGCACCGCCGACCCGGCGTTGTTCACGAGAATGTCTATCGTCCCGAAATCGGAGCTGACTGATTCATGCATCGCGGCAATCTGGCCGGCGTCGCAGACATCGCAGACATAAGCACCCACCTTCGCATCCGAGGCCGCTTCGATTTCGGACTTTGTTTCTCCCAGGACATCAGCGCGTCTGGCCGTAATCGCCACATTGGCGCCCGCCTGGGCGAACTTCATCGCCATTGCCCGCCCGAGCCCACGGCTGCCGCCGGTAATCAACGCGGATCTTCCGTCCATCTGAATCTGCATATCTGTCTCCAAGGATAAAGGGTCAGAATATCATTCCCACTTCACGAGGATGGTTCCATGCATGGGTTACTTCACCTGTTCGATCAATTCGTATGATCTGTATTATACTTCAACAATAATTCAAAAAGATGAATTTTCATAACACATGTACGTCACAGTCATCCGCGACCCGAAAGGTGCCGCTGGAGATCCTTTTTCGAATCAGGAATCAGGTGCCTATTCCTTTTCTGATGGTCGAATATTTTGGGAAGAATGCATGCGCATTGTTCGATTTGACGAGGGAAGGGTGGGTCTCCTGGAAGGAGATAGTGTCTGTGACGTCACCGGGGCTTTTCCTGGTTACGGAGAGACCTGGCCCGAGATTCACTTCATCCGCGCCATAGACCAGTGGAAGGAAATCCTTCCTCGCCTTGAGTCTGTTAGGGCACACGGGGCTCGCAAGGCACTTGCGGACTGCTGTCTTCTCCCGCCTGTGCTGAATCCGTCCAAGATTGTGGCCGCGCCCGTAAACTACATCGCACACAAGGAAGAGATGCTGGCGGATTTCACCATGGAAAATGCGGGCTTCTTCCTAAGTCCCCCACTTCCATCGTGAGACCCACCGAAAAAATTCACCTGCCGTTTCCGGACCGCCGCCAAGACCCGGAAGTGGAACTCGCCATCGTAATCGGTCAAAAGGCCCACAAAGTTCTCACGGCAGACGCACTTGAACACGTATTCGCATACACGATTGCGTTAGATGTCACCGTTCGCGGAAAAGAGGACCGGCCGTACAGAAAGTCGTTCGATACCTTCACGCCCATCGGCCCCTGGCTCGTCACTCCGGATGAAGTGGGTGACCCGCAGAATCTCCGGCTCTGTCTTTCCGTGAACGGTGAACTTCGCCAGGATGCCAAAACCTCTGACATGATATGCGGAGTGGCGGAACGCATCGAGCGCGCCTCTCGGGTTTTCCCGTTGCTGCCTGGCGATGTTCTCATGACTGGAACGCCCGAGGGCGTGGCGCAGATATTCCCTGGCGACCAGATAGAAGTGGAAATCGAGAAAATAGGCAGTTTCTCCATTCCCGTTGAACAGGCCAGATGATTGTCTCTTTCCGTGTGAAACGAAAGAGACGCATTTCATCGCATTATCTTCCACCGGAGGTAATCGAGCATGTCGGAGTTTCATTTCGGATATTTGCTGCCCACCAGAGGAATTGTTGTGGAGGCCGGAGATGGCCCAATTGATGGGGCTTCCATCCTGAGGCTGGCGAGAAAGGCGGAAGAGCTCGGGCTGGATTCAGTGTGGCTTGGTGATAGTGTCCTTGCAAAACCCCGCCTGGAGAGCTTCACGACATGGTCCGCCGTCCTTGCGGCCACGAACAGGGTACAGGTCGGTACCGCTGTCATGCTCGCGGCCCTCCGCCATCCTGTCATGCTGGCGCAATCGTTTGTGACACTTGACTGCTTATTTCCCGGGAGGGCAGTTGCCGGATTCGGTGTCGGACGGGTCGATCTCAAGGAAGAATTTGAGACCTTGGGCATACCAATTGGCGAACGGGCACGACGGCTCAGTGAAACGATTGAAATCGTCAAACGGCTTATGAAAGAACCAAAAACCCAGTTCATCGGAAAACACTTCTCGCTTCAGGATGTTGAACTCGGCCTCCGCCCGGTTTCTCCGGGCGGGCCTCCGATCTGGGTCGCGAGCAACAATACGGATTCGGGTCTGAGGCGTGTCGCACGCTTCGCAGATGGATGGATCACCAATACGGTTACGGCTGATCTCTACAAACAATGCTGGGAGAAGATTCTCACCTTTGCAGAGGACGAGGGCAGGAAGGATGTTGAAAATATCTCCCGTTGCCTTTACGTTACGATGAATATTAATCCTGACTCCAAAAAGGCGGAAAAAGAATGTGGTGATTTTCTTTCGGCCTATTACAGACAACCATTCGAAGAAGTGCAAAAAAAGAATCTCGTCGTCGTGGGCGACGGGGCTAGGGCTGAAGACCGGATTCGGGATTACATCGATGCGGGGGCTGGGATATTCGTCATTCGATTCGCCGGCGGGAGTCAGGAGGAGCAACTCGAAAATTTCGTTTCCGAGGTTCTGCCGAGGTTTTCCTGAGCCTTTCCATGGCGAGTGAATAATCTTCGCTTGAATTGAGGTCTTTCGTCGTCTTGCCTCCAAGGTCAATTCTCCTTAACCTGTGTACTGAAATCTACTTTCATCGGTTACTGATTAATCGCTCACAAAAGGTCTCGGTTAGGAGAAAACAATGCGATGGATGCGTTTTGAAATTGACGGCAACATTTCCTACGGAATTGTCGATGGAGACGCTGTCAAGGCGGTTGATGGCAATCCGTTCGAGGGTTATCAGGAAACTGGCAAGAGACATGCCATATCCGATGTCAAACTGCTGATTCCGGTCGTCCCGAAAACGTTTTATGCGGCGGGCCTGAATTATGTCGCGCACGTCGAAGAGCAGGCGCGCCTTCATGGCCGGGAAATCAACCTGCCGAAAAAAGCCGATGTCGGATACCGGGCGAACAACGCGTTGATCGCTCACGGCGAGACAATCATCCTTCCGAAGGATGTGACCGAAAAGGTCGAATATGAAGCCGAACTGGTTGTGGTCATCGGCAAGAAAGCGAAAAACATCACCGAGGCCGAAGCGCTCGATTACGTTCTTGGCTACACCATCGGAAACGATCTCAGCGAGCGAAGTTGGCAAAAGGAAGACCGTACCTTATGGCGGGCGAAAAACACAGACACCTTTTCGCCAATGGGGCCCTGGATCGATACCGACGCGAAGCTGAAAGACATGGAAACCATCGTCAGCGTCAACGGCGAGGAAAAAATTCGATTTGAAACCAACAAAATGCTCTACAGCGTCGAGCACTACATGAGCACCATCTCTAGATACATTGAAATTCAGCCGGGGGACGTGTTGTGGATGGGCACCGAAGGCGACTCGCCAAACCTGAAACACGGTGATGTTGTTGAAATTGAGATCACTGGGATCGGCACCCTCAGCAACCCGATTGTAAAGAAAAACTAAGCCGGGCCTGTTGCGCACACCGGTGTTGTTGCACGATTCGAACCCGGCGTGATTTGGGTCGCTTTCCCAGTCTATCCATCACGTCAGTCATTTATTCTGGGGGGGATCCACTTTTTGCGGAGTCCAGGAAACGGGGACAGTGGATAAAAATACAAACCAAGCAAAAACGATGATTTATTAGTGGCGGTAGGCGCAGTCCACAGCGAACCCTTCTGTCCCCAAATTCCCTGATTAACAGAGAATTTTTTCGATTTTGGGCCCCAAATTCGCTCATTTTTCGACAAAGTCCACAGTAATTCTAGGAAATCGAAGATGTTCGCCCAAAAACAGAACAGGGAATTATCAGGGAAATTCTACTTTGCTCTTCTTCTACAAAATTAGTAATTCGCAATGTACAACCCTAAAATTCGCTGGCCCAGTACACCACCGGGCAAGGCGGATTTTCATCATTCCGATTGCTTTGCGCATGAACTTCCAGCAGAGTGGCGACTATGAAATTTGGCATCGATCGACTTCTCGCCGAACCTGCTTTGCGCGCGCCGCTTAAAGGCAGGCGCGTAGCATTGCTTGCGCACCCCGCCTCGGTCACGCAAGACCTGAAGCATTCGCTCGACGGACTAGCCGCATGCAGTGACATAAAGGTCACCGCCGCTTTCGGTCCGCAGCATGGTCTGCGCGGCGACAAGCAAGATAACATGATCGAGTCGCCCAATTTCAACGATCCGGTGCATGGCGTCCCGATATTCAGTTTGTATGGAGAAGTGCGGAAGCCGACGGATGCGATGATGGATACATTCGATGTCGTCCTGGTTGATCTGCAAGATTTGGGTTGCCGCATTTATACGTTCATCACGACGCTGCGCTACGTCCTGGAAGCGGCGTCGAACCATCGCAAAGCAGTGTGGGTGTTGGATCGCCCCAATCCTGTTGGCCGGCCCGTCGAAGGCCTGCGGCTGCGAACCGGCTGGCAAAGCTTTGTTGGCGCTGGACCGTTGCCGATGCGCCATGGGCTTACGCTCGGCGAGTTAGGTTTGTGGTTTATCAAAACGCTCAGGCTCGATGTCGAGTATCGCATCATCGAGATGCAAGGTTGGCAGCCCGATGCGGCGCCGGGATTCGGCTGGCCGCTTGGCGAGCGCATCTGGATCAATCCCAGTCCCAACGCGCCAAATTTATGGATGGCGCGCGCCTATGCGGGCACGGTGATGCTCGAGGGCACGACGCTCTCCGAGGGCCGCGGCACCACCCGGCCGCTCGAATTATTCGGCGCTCCCGACATCGATGCCCGGCTTGTCATGAGGGAAATGCACTCACTCGCACCGCAGTGGCTACATGGTTGCCGCCTGCGCGACTGCTGGTTCGAACCCACATTTCACAAACACGTGGAGGAGCTTTGCAACGGCGTGCAGATTCACGCGGAAGATCCCAGCTACGATCACCAAGCGTTCAAGCCCTGGCGAATCCAAGCGTTCGCCTTCAAAGCGATTCGCCGTTTGTATCCGGACTATCCGCTGTGGCGCGATTTCCCCTACGAATACGAGCTACTGCGAGAATGGGTGGACGATGCGGCTGCGACGCCGCAAGACTTGGATGCGCTGGCCATACCGGATGAGCAGGCTTGGCTGAGTGAGCGCCAAGCACACCTGCGCTACTGAATGACGGCAGACGCAAACAGGAAGCGCCGCTGCTGCGACGCCGGTACTGATCGGCAAGCCCGACGCCGGCCCCGGCGACCGGATTATTTTTACGCGATTGCGGCGCTCGCAGGCTGTGCATGGCGAATTACTAATTTTGGCTGTAATTCCAGGTATTTTGGTTTCAGTTGAATTTTTGGACAGGACGGAGTCACATTGCAACGGTCTCTTTCTGACACCAATCGCTGTTCGATTAGGAATTCGCCATGCACAGGCGCTGACAGGTCAACTTCTCATTTCATTTTTTGGATTTTTTCGGGGCTTTCCCCATGATTTTGCTGAAGTCCTTGTACATTGTTTTCACCATGCCGAGGCGGTCCACGGTGGGAAAGGTCAATTTCAACTCCTTCAATGGAGGCCTTTTGTAAGGGGAAGAAACCCCTGACCGCAGAACATACCTTCCGTGTTTGGCGTAAATTTGTTGCCCTTCGGGGGAGAGTTCAAACTCAAGCCAAAGGCGTGCCGCATTCGGGTGGGGCGCCTTTTTGGAAATGGCTCTTAGGCTCGTCCCAGTGTTGATAAAATCCTCGGGGTAGACAATTCCCAAGGGAGCGCCTTTCGCAATTCTCGGATAGATATCCGATTCATTCACCGGAAATACCAGATCCGCCTCACCATTTAAAAGCAGTGTCGGAAGCGCGGACACACTGCGCATGATCAATGGCGTATTTTTCTTTAGTTCCCGAAAGTACCCCTATCCGTACCGATCCTGCCCAAGAGCCAGAAAAATTCGTCCGGCAGTTGCCGTCCTCGGATGGACCATGGACATCCGCCCCTTCCACCGAGGATGCAAAAGATCTTTCCAGTTCTTCGGAACCTCCTCGGGAGAGACTTTGGTCTTGTTGTAAGCAATTACATACAAATTGATGTATACGTTTTTGAGGTATCCTTTTTTACTCTGGTATTTTTCCGGGAGGAATCGCGCGTTCGCCGGGAAATATGAGGCCAGGACTCCTTCATTCATCCAACGGCGAATCACCGACTCATCGCCAACTCCGACAACATCCCAGCGTAGTATTTTCGCGAGGCGCTCGGCCTCGACCATTCGGGTTACACCGCCTGTTGACTTTCGGGTCCATTGCACTTTGATCCCGAATTTTTTCTGAAACAAGGTGGCCAGTTCTGACAGTTGATTCCTGCGCATGGCCCCATATATGACAAGACCGCCCTCGGCTTGGGCCGCCTTTACCAGTTTTGGGTCATAGCCGCTTTGCGCACCCGCCTCCTGCCACCAAGCCCCGAATATCAAAATTGCCGCAAAAATGACCACTTGGGTGAATCTTCGCCTTTTGATCATGGCTCGAATCTCCCCTCTCGTAAATTTTCACAGTTAACCGGAATTATGCGGCAATCGCCGCCCATCCCTGAATTCCTCACTATCGGCCCACAATTCGGCCGTGTTTCTCAAATGGAGTTCATTAAGTTTAGCAGGAACCGCCATGTGAAACACCTCCTGTGCCTGTGCATGGCGAATTAATAACCACAGTATAAAATCAGCTACTTGGCTTTTTCGCAGAATTAGGAATTTGCCAGGGACAGACCGTGGAAAATATGAAGCCCCCTGACGCAGCTGCCCATAGCGCATCTTCAGTGTTACGGAATGGGTGTCCTCTTCAAGGCGAATGATTCGCGCACCAAGGCAGAACGCCGTGCCCACGTGGTTCGCTTCTCAACTCCTGTGCCCCGCAAAAACTCCATCTCCGGTCAGGCTGCGATGGCACGAGCCGGTAATCGTGATGAAAGCCGTTCAGCACCGGGCAGGTCAACCAACCTTT
>CAMYJL010000209.1:2365-8684 GCA_947258645.1 uncultured Nitrospinota bacterium | reverse complement strand
TCTCGGGGGTCTGCTCGGCGAGCATCTGGATGTCGGCGCCGGCGACGAAGGCTTTCTCTCCCGCCCCGGTGAGGATGAGAACCTTGATACCGGCGACGTTTTTGACGCGATAGACGGCGTCTTCAAGCTCGTCCATGGTCCGCTCGTCGAGGGCGTTCAGGACATCGGGCCGGTTGAAGGTGAGCGTCGCAATCCGCTCTGATACATCAAACAGTATATTTTGATATTCCAATGACTTATCCGCCATAAGGTGAAGTATATTCGAGATTCGGTTTGCCGCCGATCAGAGGGCCTCGACGATGACGGAGAGGCCCATCCCGCCGCCGATGCACGCACCGGCGAGGCCGTATTTTCCGCCCCTCCGGCGCAGCTCCAGGAGGATCGAGAGGGTGAGGCGCGCGCCGCTGGCCCCGACCGGATGCCCGATGGCGATGGCCCCGCCGTTCACGTTGGTCCGCTCGCGGGGGAGGCCGAGCTCTTTTTCGACGGCGAGGTACTGGGCCGAAAACGCCTCGTTGATCTCGATGAGGTCCATGTCGTCGAGCTGGAGGCCGGCCTTTTTGAGGGCGATGCGGCTGGACTCGGCCGGGCCGATGCCCATGATCTCGGGGGCGCAGCCGGTAACACCCCACGACACGAGCCGCCCGACCGGCTGGAGGCCCTTTTTCCCGGCCGCCGCCCGGGAGGCGATCACCAGCGCCGCCGCGCCGTCGTTGATGCCGCTGGCGTTCCCGGCGGTGACGACGCCGTCTTCCTTGAAGGCGGGGCGGAGCTTGGCGAGCTTTTCGGCGGTCGAGTCGGCGCGGATGTGCTCGTCGCGCTCGAAGGTGATGGCGCCCTTTCTCTGCTTGACCTCGACGGGGACGCACTCTTCGGCGAGGCGTCCGCCCTCCCACGCCTCGGCGGCGCGGGCCTGGCTGAGGGCGGCGAACTCATCGACCGCCTCGCGGTGGAGGTCGTATTTTTCCGCCAGGTTTTCGGCGGTGATGCCCATGGCGACCTTGGCGTACTTGTCGCTGAGGGCGTTCTGGAGGCCGTCCTCCATCGGGGCCTGGAAGAGGCCGATGCCGGTGCGCGCGTGGCGGATGATGTGGGGAGTCATGCTCATGTTCTCGGCCCCGACGGCGAGGACGAAGTCGGCGTCGCCGGTCATGATCTCCTTCGCGCCGCTGACGACGGCCTGAAAGCCGGAGGCGCACATGCGGTTGACGCAGTAGCCGGGCTTCTCCTGGGGGACGCCGGCGGCGAGGGCGACGTGGCGGCCGATGTAGGCGCCGTCGGCGGCGGACTGGATGACGTTGCCGACGATGGTGTGGTCGATCGTCCCGGGCTCGACGCCGGAGCGCTTCATGGCTTCCTTCGCGGCGAGGGCGCCGAGCTCGGTGGCGGACATTTCCTTGAGGGTGCCGAGAAAGGTGCCGAAGGGGGTCCGGGCGCCCCCGAGGATGACGATGTCGTTATCAGGCATGGGGAGGGTCTCCTCAGGCTCCGGGAGGGGAGCGTCTTAAATGTCCATATTGGGTACTTTATCCGCAGTCGTCGGACGCTATCGGACGCGATACGACACTAAACTACCCTCAGGAGGAGACCGCACGCAACCGATCCGTGATCAACCCGGCGCCCCGGGGTCACATCCAGGAAAGAGGCGTTTTGAGGTCGCCCGCGAGGCGCCTGGCCGCGTCTTTGGCGAAATAGGTCAGAACCATGTCCGCCCCGGCACGGCGGATCGCGATCAGGACTTCCATGAAGGCGCGCTCCGGATCCAGCCACCCGTTCCGGCTGGCGGCCACCGTCATGGCGTATTCGCCGGAAACGTTGTAGGCGCCCACCGGGACATTCACCCGATCCCGCACGCGGGCGATGAGGTCCAGATACGCAAGCGCCGGTTTGACCATGACGATATCCGCCCCCTCTTCCATGTCGATATCCACCTCGCGAAGGGCTTCACGCCCGTTGGCGGGGTCCATCTGGTAGGAATTCCGATCCCCGAACGAGGGGGCACTCTCGGCCGCCACCCGGAAGGGGCCGTAGAAACAGCTGGCGAACTTGGCCGAATACGCCATGACGGGCGCCTGATGATAACCGGCCTGATCGAGCGCCCTTCGGATGCTGCCCACGCGTCCATCCATCATGTCCGAAGGCGCCACCATGTCGGCTCCCGCCTCGACATGACTCACGGCGGTCCGATCGAGGAGTTCAAGCGTGGGGTCGTTCAGGATTTTTCCGTCTTCGACGATGCCGCAGTGACCATGATCCATGTATTCGCAGAGGCAGACGTCCGTGATCACGCAGAGATCGGGATAGGCTGCCTTGAGGGCGCGCACGGCTTCCTGGATCACGCCGTGCTCGTGATAGGCCCCGGTGGCCGTGTCGTCCTTTTGATCGGGGATGCCGAACAAAATCACCGCCGGAATGTGGAGGGCGACGAGGTCGGCACAATCCTTCACCAGGTTGTCCACCGAAAGCTGATACTGACCCGGCATCGAGGAGATTTCCTGTCGGACGCCCTCTCCTTCGACAACAAACATGGGGTAGATGAGGTTATCGACAGACAGCCGCGTCTCGCGCACCATCCGCCGGAGGGTGGTGGTCTCTCGTGTGCGCCGGGTGCGCCATGTGACACCCTCACGTTCGCCTGTGAGAAGAAAATCGGAGTCCGACACCGTCTCAACCTCCTCTATTGATCACCCACCCAGGGAGCGGGGTCACGCCAATCCACGACGGGACTGAACCGGTAAAAGTCTACTATGGCGCGAGCCAGCCCGCGCGCCGTCGAAATTTCCGCCTCTACATGGGGAGGAAGACCCATCTCCCGCGCCGTCTCGCTCGTGATCGGCCCGATGGAAGCGACCGCTACCCGGTCCATGGTCTCCCTCAGAAAATCCTCCCCGGGTAATTCCGCAAAACTCCGTACCGTTGACGAACTCGTAAAGGTCACCATCTCCACCCGCCCCTCGCGGATGTCTGAACGAAGCCGCTCCACATCGGCAGCATCTGCCGGCAGAGTCTGGTAGGCGGGGACAAGATCCACCTCCGCTCCCCGCTCTGCAAGCTTGGCCGGGAGGATCTCCCGCGCCACTATCGCACGCGGAATCAGAAACCGCTTGCCCGACAATTCTTCACCGGAAAGCATCTCCAGGATCCCTTCCGCCACATACTTTTCGGGAATCGCGTCCGCCCTGATCCGGAGAATGTCCGCAAGAGCCCTCGCGGTGGCAGGACCGATCGCCAGAATCCGCGATTCCGAGGCAAAGGCCCGGGCATCCCGTCCGGAAGCGGAAAGACGCTCCGAGAAGAAGCGTACACCGTTCGCACTCGTAAAAACGACCCAGTCGTATGTCTCAAGACGCCGAATCGCCGTGTCCAGTGGCATCCAGTCGTCTGGAGGCATTATCCGGATTGTCGGCACGATCAAAGGTTCAGCGCCCACTTCTTCCAAAAGCCGCGCAAACTCATCCGCCTGCTCACGCGGACGAGTGATGAGAATCCGCCGCCCGTGCAACGGGCGTCCTTCGAACCAGTTCAGCTCCCACCGGAACCGGTTCACCTCGCCCACAATGGCCACCACGTCCCCTTCGATCTGGCTTCCCTCCTTCGCAAGGGACGCAGAACCCAGCTTGGTTTCCAAAACGCGTTGCGCGGGACTTCCCCCCTGAGAAATGATCGCCAACGAAGTGGAGCCGGAAACCCCTCCAGCAGCTAAATCCCCAGCGAGCGATTTAACATCTTCCGCCCGCAAATTGAAAACTATCGTGCCACCGTCATTTGCCAGATCGCAATAAGCACTTTTCCGCAAACTCTTTCCGGCCGGCAGCGGGTACTCCACAACGGAAAAACCGCCGGGCCCTTCTCCCACATACAGTGGAATTCCCGCAAATGTCGGAGCCGCCAAGCCAACCGAAAGGCCCGGGATGACCTCAAACGGAATTCCTTCGCGGGTGAGGAGCTTCGCCTCTTCTACACACAGGCCAAAATTATAGGGATCACCGGGATAGAGGCGGACAATGGTTTTTCCCTCCTCCGCGTAATCGACCAAAAGAGATCGCATCCCCGCGGCCAAACCTTTTTCCTGGCCATCGGGCGTCGCTTCAACCCGCTCACAACCGGAGGAGCATAACTCCAGAAGGTCGCCCGATAGAGACGCGTCATAGACAACCACATCCGCCCGCGCCAAAACCTCTCTGCCCCGGCTTGTGATTAACCCTGGGTCTCCTCCTCCGGCTCCCACGAGGTAGACCACTCCCGTTTCATACATCCCTTATCTCCGCCAAGATCTCCGCGCCCCCCAACTCCAAAATTCGCTCAGCCACTTTTTCGCCAATAAGCCCCGCTTCCACCGGATCACCCCGCTCTTCCGCCTCGACGACCCGCTCACCGTTCAGGCTGGCAACAAGTCCTCGAAGATGCAAAAGACCGCCTCGTTCTTCCGCAAAAGCGGCCAACGGAACCTGGCACCCGCCTTCGAGACGCGCCATCACCCCCCGCTCGGCGAGAACCGCCTGGCGGGTAGGCAAATGATCGAGAGAGGCAAAAAGATCCGCGGTTTGTGCGTCTCTTTGGCGAATTTCAATTGCCAGAGCGCCCTGCCCCACGGCGGGCAGCATCAGTTCGGGCGCCAGGCTTTCCGTCGCCCGCTCTCCATGACCCAACCGGTTCAACCCTGCCGCAGCCAAAATAGCCCCCTCGACATCACCATCCGCCACCTTGCGCAACCGGGTATCCACATTCCCTCTCAGATCAACGACTTCCAAGTCGCTCCGGTAGCGCTTGAGCTGCGCCCGCCGACGAAGACTACTCGTCCCGATTCGGGCGCCCGGCGCCATGTTCCGAATCGATTCCCCGTTCCTGGAAACGAGAACGTCCCAGGGCGCCTCCCGCTCGGGAACAGCCCCGAGGGTCAAACCTTCCGGGAATTCGCTGGGCAGATCCTTGAGACTGTGAATGGCGGCATCGATTCGTCCATCCAGTAGGGCTTCCTCGATTTCTTTTACGAATAGACCCTTCCCGCCCACTTCATGGAGCGCCGCATCGAGTATTTCATCTCCCTTCGTCCGGATGATGACCTCCTCAACTTTCAGTTCCGGGAAAATTTTCTTCAACCGGCCGATCATCTGCCGGGTTTGGGTTAACGCCAGCGCGCTTCCCCGGGTTCCCACCCGAAGGAGACCGCTTCGATTTTCCTGGTTCTCTCCCACCATGCCCCCCTGCGATTTCATCACATCAACCGCTCGAATCCGGACCGGAGGAGCTCTCTTCTTCCGGTTCCGGCTTTACGCCAAAAATCCGCTGAACGATCGAGAGAGAATCCTCCCCCCACTCTTCGCCGTTCATGTCCCGGAGCGCCTCGAATGGCTGATGAAGCAGTTTGTTCACAATGGCCCTCGACATGGCTTCAATCGCACTACGCTCTTTCTCTCCCAAATTTGACAACCGGGAAAGGGTTTTCGCCACCTCTCCCGCTCGTTGGGCATCAGCTTCAATGCGAATGGCGGAGAATGTCTGGGATAGGTCTTCCATATGAACGCGCCGGAGATAGACCTCCATTTCCTTCTCGACAATGGAGCGGGCCTGCACCGCTTCCTCCTCCCGCCCCTGCACGTTGGAAGCCACAACCGCCTGAAGGTCGTCAATATCGTAGAGGTAGACATTTTCAAGTTCATCCACGGAGGGATCGACGTCCCGCGGGACGGCGATATCGATCAGAAAAATGGGCGCGTCGCGCCTGACATCGAGCGCCGCCTCGACCATCCCCCGATTGACGACCATGTGCGGGGCGCCCGTCGAGGCAATGACGATGTCAGCCCCCGCGATTTCAGAGGAGATGTTGTCGTAATTAACCGCACGGCCTCCGAGCGAAGAAGCAAGCGCCTCCGCCCGGGAGAGCGTTCGGTTGGCAACCAGCACCGTCTGGGCGCCGTGGCCAACGAGATGCCTCGCTGCCAGTTCGGCCATTTCCCCCGCGCCCAAGAGCAGAACGGAACGGCCCTTCAATGTCCCGAAAATTTTGTTGGCCAGCTCCGAGGCGACCGAACTCACCGAAACCGCTCTTTTACCCAGAGCGGTCTGATCGCGCACTTTTTTCGCCACCCGGAAAGCGCGGGTAAAGAGGTTTGTGAGCGATTTCCCGGTATGCCCAGCCTCCTCGGCGACCCGGTAGGCATCCTTGACCTGCCCCAGAATCTGCGGCTCTCCCAGCACCATGGATTCCAAGCTCGAAGCGACGGAAAAAAGATGCCGCATCGCCTCTTCATCAATATGGACGTAGAGATGATTTTCCAGCTCATCCGATCGAATCCCGCGAGATTTCTTCAGGAATTCA
>CAMYJL010000209.1:0-2358 GCA_947258645.1 uncultured Nitrospinota bacterium | reverse complement strand
GTAGAGATAATCACGCGCTCCTTGAGGGCCTGAAAACGGGCCATGCCGGCAAGCTCCTGGGGCAGGGCCTGCTCGGGGATGTAGAAGCGCTCGCGCACCTCCAGCGGGGTATTGTGATGACTGACTCCCGCCAAAATGATCGACATGCGTTTCTTTGCCCCTATTTTGACAAATGTACGGCAAACGCGAATACAACCGCTACAAAGGCAACCATCGAGAAAACCGCCGAACGCTTCCCCTTCCAGCTGCGCGTCAGTCGGCATACCAGCAGGACGCCATACGCGAACCAGATGAGGACCAATGGCCAGGTTTTCATCGGGTCCAGACTCCAGTAGGCGCCATGCTTCGATTTCGCCCACATGGAGCCAAGCAACAAACCCAAAGTGAGGAACGTGAATCCGAAATAAAGAATCTTGTGATTCAGGTCGTCCAGGACATCGAGCGAGGGCAGACGGTGGAGCCAGGCGCTGGGCCGCCTCGATTTCAGCTGCTGAGACTGAACGGCGTACATCAGGGAAAAACCGAAAAGAAGGAAGAACGAGGAACCGCTCAACAGAGCGAGCACCGCGTGTCCCCCGAGCAGATATCCCTGCACCTCGGGGGAGCCGGCGCCCCATACGCCCGGAAATGCAGAAGCGTATCCCTCGAGGACAAACGCCACCGGAACCGCGATGCCGCCCAGGGACATCTCACGGTAGCGCAGGAAAACCACCAGGTAGATCAGGAGGATGAACCAGGCCAGCGCGCTCAGCCAGATTCCCCACTTGGCAATTCCAGGCGAAGAGTAGGCAAAACCCAGCATGACAGTGTGGATCATAAATCCGCACATCAGCGATGTAACACCCAGATAATAGGCGAATGTATGCCTTTTCATCAGGTTGTACAGGTGAGCGATGGTCGAGATGAGATATAGACCTACGAGACCGGCAACCACGGTTGTCTGCTTTCCGCCCCGCAGGAAAGCTCTCTTTTTCCCTATCCGGGAAGAAGCTTCTGGAGCAGGGCTAATTCAAAGGCAACGGTTCAAACTCAACGAAATACCCGATACAAATTTGGGTCCAAATGGAATATCCGTATACCATTTCTGGGCAATTCTATACAATTCGCTGATTTTTGAGAAGATATCAGGCCAAAAAGGGCTCCGGCCAGCACCGGCGGGAAAAATGCTCACTTTGCAGAGGGAAGGGATAATGATTATGCTGGCCCAATAGACTGCCCGTTGCAGGAGCCTCCTCCTTTGATACCGCTTCCCGAGATCAGCCCTCCGCTCATAAACGCGAGTGGAATTCTCAGTTATCCGGAAGTATTCCAGGCCTTTGAGAGCGCCGGGGCGTGCCTCGGCGGCTATGTCACGAAATCCGTCGGTCCCGCCGAGAAAGAGGGCAACGAGAACCCGGTCGTCGTATATCCAGACGATTCCAGCCTCCCGGTCCTGAACTCCCTTGCCCTTCCCACCCAGAGCCCAGAGGACTGGGAATCGGACCTGGCCAACCTCCATCTGGAACGCTCCAGGCTCATTATCTCCATTTATGGAGGCGACCCCGGGGAGTTCGCCAATGTAGCGGAGCGGATGTCTCCCTTTGCCGACGCCATCGAAGTGAATTTGGGCTGCCCCAACAAGGTTCCCGGCGAGCAGACCCTGATGGAAAGTATCGGTCAGAAACCGGAGCTGTCGGGCGAGGTTCTGCGCCATGTGCGGGCGTCGACTGACAAGCCCGTCATCGCCAAACTCTCTCCCAACAGCGAATACCTCGCCGTCGCGGAGGCCTGTTTGGAGGCCGGTGCCGACGGGCTCGGCTGCGCCAACACGCTGGGGCCGGGGCTCTCCATCGATACGGCGACTCGAAAGCCGATTCTGGCGGGCACCACCGGAGGCATCAGCGGACCGGCCCTCAAACCGGTGAACCTTCGCATCACGTATGAATGCTATGCGCGGTTCGCCTGCCCCATCGTCGCTTACGGCGGAATCGAAACATGGGAAGATGCGGTCGAGTACACCCTTGCCGGTGCGTGTGTCCTGGGAATCGGAACGGCGTTCTTAAAAAAAACCACCCGGGAAGCCGCCGTTTTAACAAAAGAGATATGGGAGGGCGTGCTGGCCTACCTGAATGGCGCACCCTTCTCTAGCCTTGTGGCTGGCGCGCATCGCCAGCCTTCGGCGGAGCCGACCCGTGCGTGAAATCGTCCACATCGTTGAGAACCGGGTCGAGAGCCCCTGGACCAGCACGCTCTTCTTCGATCGAGAGTTTGAGTGCGCACCCGGACAGTTCATGATGGCTTGGCTGCCGCGTCAGGGCGAAAAACCCTTCACGCTCTCCTACCCGAACGGCATTACGGTAAAACGCATGGGAGCATTCA
>CAMYJL010000208.1 GCA_947258645.1 uncultured Nitrospinota bacterium | reverse complement strand
CGACCGACCGCGCATCGAGCGCGTCGAAGTCCCCTTCGAGAAGGGCAAGCGGTTACCGGCCTACCTCGTCCACGCCGAGAACACGAAGAAGGCCAGGCCGCCCGTTGTCGTCTTCTTCGACGGCCTCGACATCACCAAGGAGCTCCAGTACCTCCGCGGCGTGGAGGACCTCGTTCGCCGGGGCATCAGCTGCCTCGCCGTGGACGGGCCGGGCAACGGCGAGTCCATCCGCTTCCGCGGGATGTACCTCCGACACGACTACGAAACGGCCGGCACCGCGGCGCTGAATTACCTCAACACCCGCAAGGACGTGAACCCGCGCAAGGCGGCCGTCATGGGCATCAGCCTTGGCGCGTTCTACGCCCCGCGGGTCGCGAGCTTCGAGCACCGCTACAAGGCCTGCGTCTCCTGGGGCGCCAACTTCAACTACCAGGAGACCTGGCGGCGGCGGCTCGCCGCCAGGTTCAAGACCGAGCTCTCCGTGCCCGGCCACCACATCAAGTGGATACTGAACGCCAAGACCTACGACGAGGTGCTCGAGAAGCTCTCCGGCTTCCCGCTCGACGGCGTGGTCCAGAAGATGCGCTGCCCCTACCTCATCGTCCACGGCGCGGACGACAAGCAGGAGGGTACCCCCGTCGCCCGCAAGCTTTACAAGGCCTCGGGCTCCAAGGACAAGACGCTCAAGATCTTCACCGTGAAGGAGGGTGGCGCGCAGCACTGCCAGCGGGACAACATGAGCCTCGGTACCACCTACATCTACGATTGGCTCCAGGAGAAATTGAAGCCCTGAGCGCCCCCCGGCGCGGGGCGGAGGAGCGGGGCGCGCGAGGGGCCGCAGGCCCCGGGAAGGAGGGACCCGAATGGCCAAGGCAGTGGGGAAGGCGACTTGGTTCGCCTATTTTCCGGAGGACTATCGCTGGTCGGCCGCGATCAGCATGCTTTACTCCTCGTCCTACTGGGGCGCCGCCGTCATGGGGGAGATCGACCAGGTCGGAAGGCGCCTCAAGACCAAGGTCGGGGACGACAAGGCCTGGTTCCGGGAGTGGGTCCGCATGGCGGACCGCATGCGCGGCCTGGGCATGGCCGCCCAGCGGAGGAAGAACAACCTGACGGCCGCCGCCTTCTTCAAGCGGGCCTGCATGTACTACCAGCTCGGCGAGCGCTTCCGAACCCCCAAGGACAAGGCCGCCCTCGCCGCCTACCGCAAGTCGCTCGACTGCTTCCGCCGCTTCGCCCGGCTGACCGACCGGCCCCGCATCGAGTACGTCGAGATCCCCTACGAGCGGGGGAGTCTTCTTCGACGGTCTCGACGTCACCAAGGAGGTCCAGTACATGCTCGGCACCGAGGACCTCGTCCGGCGCGGCATCAGCGTCCTCGCCGTGGACGGGCCCGGCAACGGCGAGTCCATCCGCTTCCGTAACATCCACCTCCGCTACGACCACGAGGTGGCCGGCTCCGCGGCGCTCAACTACCTCGAGACCCGCGAGGACGTGAATGCCAAGCGGGTGGGCGTCATGGGCATCAGCCTCGGCGGCTACTACGCCCCCCGGAGCGCCAGCATGGAGAAGCGCTTCAAGGCGTGTGTCGCCTGGGGCGCCGAGCCCGACTATCACGACCAGTGGCGGCGACGCCTCGCGGCCTCGTTCAAGACCGCCCTCTCGGTGCCGAGCCACCACATCCTCTGGATCCTCAACGTCAAGACCATGGACGAAGCGCTCGAGAAGCTCAAAGACTTCCGCCTCGATGGCGTGGTGCAGCGGATGCGCTGCCCCTTTCTGCTCGTCCACGGGGAGGACGACCAGCAGTCGCTGCCCCCCCGGGCCCGAGCGCAGTTCCGCATGGTGGGCTCCAAGGACAAGACCCTCAAGATATTCAAGAACAGCGAGGGCGGCGCCCAGCACTGCCAGATGGACAACGTCCCCCTCGCCGCCGCCTACATGCACGACTGGCTGAAGGAGAAGCTGAAGCCCTAGAGGTGAAGGCCTGGATCGAAGGCGATGACTGAGGACAGGCGAGAGCGGGAAATCCAGCCGGATGCTTTGCTCTCACCGGGGAGCGGGATCAATTCGTCAGGTGTTTCAGCTTCGGGTCGAGGGCGTCGCGGATCCAGTCCCCGAGCAGGTTTACGCCGAGAACGGTGAGCATCAGCACCAAACCCGGGAAGAGAGCGATCCACCAGGCGGTGTCGAGGTACTCCCGCCCGTCGGCGAGCATTCCGCCCCAAGTGGGGGTCGGGGGCGGGACGCCCACGCCCAGGAAGGAAAAGGTGGCCTCGATGATGATCATCCGGCCCAGATAGAGCGTGGCGATGACGATGGCCGAGGAGATCACGTTGGGCAGGAGATACACCAGAAGGATCCGGGGGGTCCCGCAGCCGGCGGCCTTCGCCCCGACGACGTACTCGTTCTCCTTCGCGGAGATGACCGCTCCGCGGATCACCCGCGCGTAGACGATCCAGGTGCGGACGGAGATGGCGATGATCACGTTCCGTAGGCTGGGACCCAGGATGGCGACGATGCTTATCGCGAGGAGGATGAAGGGGATCGAGAGCATGGAATCAATGATCCGGCTGATCACGGCGTCTATAACCCCGCCGAAGTAGCCCGAGATCAGTCCGAGGGTGACGCCGATACAGCCGCTTACAATGACCGCCACGAAGCCCACGATGAGGGAGATGCGGGCGCCCCAGATGATGCGGCTCAGGATGTCGCGGCCCTGCTGGTCCGTGCCGAGGAAGTAGACTCGCCCCTCCGGGTCGACAAAACCGGGAGGCTTCAAGAAGCGATCCATTTCCTGGGCAAGCGGATCCAGGGGAGCGAAAAGCCAGGGAAAGAGCGCCCAAATCACAACGATGGTCACGCAGATCAAGCCGAAGAGGGCCATCGGGCGGTGCATGAGATCGCGCAGCGCCAATTGGAGCTCGGACGGCCCGCGGGGTTCTTCTTCTTCCACGAACTCCCTGGGGGAGACCAGGGCCTTCTCGTGCGCCATTTCCGGTATCTCCCGCTAGGCGTAAACGATGCGCGGGTCGAGCCACGCGTAAAGAAGATCCACGCCCAAGTTGATCCCGACGAAAATGCATGAGAGCAGCGTCACCGCGGCCTGAACCACCGGATAGTCATGGTTGTAAATCGCGTCCACCACGAGGTAGCCCACCCCCGGCCAGGCGAAGACGACCTCGGTGACCACGGTGCCTCCGAGCAGGATTCCGAGTTCAAGCCCAACGAGGGTCACTACGGGGATGGACGCATTCTTCAAAGCGTGGCGGCTCACGACCACACGCTCTATCAGTCCCTTGGAGCGTGCGGTCCGGATGTAGTCGCTCTCCAGCACCTCGAGCATTCCCGAGCGCACCATGCGGGTGATGCGGGCGGTCTGGTAAAGGCCCGCCGTCAGGGCGGGGAGAATGATGTACTCGGCCCCTTCGTATCCCGAGGTCGGCAAGAGGTCGAGCCCCACCGCGACAATCATGATCAGCATGAGGCCCAGCCAGAAGTTCGGCATCGACTGGCCGAGCATCGCCCCGATCGTGCTGACGTAATCGATCCATGTGTTCCGGAAGGTGGCCGCCAGGACGCCGGCCGGCAGGGCCACGACCACCGAAATGAGAACGGCGGCCAGGGCGAGCTGGATGGTGGCGGGGAAGTGCTCGAGCACAAGGTGCATCGCGGGGAGATTGTGCCGGTAGGAAAACCCGAAGTCGCCCCGGATCACCCCCTTGCTTCTCCCATACCCGAAGATGAATCGGAAGTACTGGATGTGGAGCGGCTCATCGAAGCCCATGGCCTTGCTGAATTCGGCGATCTCCTCGCGGGTGGAATCCTCGGGCATCAGGACGGAGGCCGGATCGCCCGTGAGGTGCAGCATGAGGAAGACAATCAGGAGGACCACATTGAAGACGATAAGGCTCTGCAAAGCACGGCGTATGGTGTAGGCGCGCATGGCTTACCTTTCAAATGCCGTTCCGGACCATGTTTTCGGAAGGACCCTCCCCAATTTAATCTCATGCTTGCGAAAGGGATCTGTCAAGGGAATACCCCACAAGTGGGTCTATTTATGGGGTTGCTGAAAAAGTCTCTTTTCAAGCTGCAGTTGGCGGAGTGGTGTGTGGTGGATAAATCCTTCCCGCTGATGATCCCCTGTCCGGCTGGGTTCGTCGATGGATGGTGCGGGGTCGCAAGGGGTGTTGTGGATTGGGAGGAGAAGGGACCGCCGCGCCTCGAGAAGGAAAAGAGCGTATCTGTGCTGTGACTCTGGTTGCTGGAGGTTCCTCCCAGGGGAGCGTTTCAGTGCGCTTGGTGACATTCCAAGCGAGAGGCACCACTAGAGGAAGTGTGTATTGGTTAATTTTAAAAATTTGGAGATCGTTGCCGCGAATTTGAGGGAGGGGGCATATATTTACAAATAACTTGGAAAGATATCTTATCTTAAAAGGAGAATAAAAACCGAAAATGTCAGTTGGCTGATCACACGCTCGTGCAGAACCTTTTCCTTCAGGTGAGGAGAAGGGTAGTGGCTAGTTCCATTAAGGAGGAGGGGGTTACAATGCGAAAGTGGATTACGATCTTCCTGCTTGTTGTCTTTGGATTTATCGTCGCCCCCGCGGCCAGCGCCTACCAAGGCACGCTCAAAGCCGCATTGAAGGGGGAGACGCCCAGCATGGATCCCCACCTGATATCCAACTTCATCGGGACCATGATCTGGCGCTGGTCGTATGACACGCTGATCTCCACCGAGGCCGGAACGGGCAAGAACCTCCCCTGGCTTGTGACCAAATGGAAGATTCACAACCCCAAGAAGACCGAGTTCTGGCTCCGGAAGGGCGTCAAGTTCGCGGACGGGACCCCGCTCACCGCCGCCGCAGTGAAGTTTTCGTTTGAGCGAATCACGAATCCGGCGAACAAGAGCAGGCAACGGGTCTTCTTCCGGGAATTCGATCGAATCGAGATCATCGACGATCACCGCTTCATCTATCACAGCAAAAATCCTAACAACGGTCTCATGAACCGCTTGCGGCGCTTTGGCCACATCATGAATCCCAAGGCGAAGGGTGTCGACCCTGCGGTCCTTTCCCGGACCACCTACGGATCCGGCCCGTACATCCTCAAGGAGTGGGCCAAGGGCCGCCAGATGGTGTTCGAGGCGAACCCCACCTGGTGGGGAAATAACCTATACCCGGATCGGCCCAAGACGGTCGTTCTGCGCCGGATCAAGGAGTCCACCACGCGGGTGAAGGCGCTCGTGAAGGGCGAGGTGGACATCATCATGGGGATACTCCCGCAGTTCATCACCGAGATCGAGAAGCGTCCCGAGCTCGAGGTGGCTTCGATCCCGGCCGTCCGCATCATGTTCCTCACCTTCGTCACCACCCGCGGCGGCCCGCTCACGAACCAGAAGGTCCGCCTGGCGATCAACTACGCAGTCGACAGGAAGAAGCTCCTCCGGAACTTCCTGGGCGGGCGGGGAGACCTCTGGGGCTCGCTCTTCCATCCGTGGAACTACGCGGGCTACAACCCGAACGACAAGTGGTACGGCTACGATCTCGCGAAGGCCAAGGCGTTGATGAAGGAGGCCGGCTATTCGAACGGTTTCAAGAGCGAATTCTTCGGAACCATCGGACGGTATCCGGCCGACAAGAAGACGTGCGAGGGGATTTCCGGAATGCTCAAGAAGATCAAGATCGACGCCCCCTGCCGGTCGATGCCCTATTCGCTCTGGCGCCGGATTCGCAAGGCCTACCAGAAGGGCAAGAGAACGAAAACGGCCATGTTCCTCCAGGCCTACGGCAATGGCGGCGGCGATCCGGGCAACATCACCAGGGCCACATCATCCTGCAAGGGCCATTCGAGCAACCACTGCTTCAAGGACATGGACGAGGCGATCCACAAAGCCGCGGCCACCGCGGACCCCAAGGAGCAGCAGAAGGCCTTCGAGGGAGTCACCAAAATGATCAAAGCGAAGGCACTGCACAAGATCCTCTACAAGGTCCATGACGTCTTCGGCTTCAAGAAAGCCTTGGGATACAAGCCGCGGCATGACGAAACCTTCTTCTCTTGGGAGATAAAGATGAAGTAAGGCTTGCACCCCGTGGGAAGCCTCGTTTGCAGCCGCGGGGGGCGTTCGTCCCCCCCGCGGCTTTTTATTGGGTTTTCTTCTGGTTTCCTCGGATGCCGTGGAGACACGGGTTTGGTCTGTTTCTCTTATGAGCCGGGGCTTTTTCGGGTGTAGCCGAAGACGGGTGTGGTCCGAGAGTAGGGAGGAACGATGGAATTCGGCCTGATGCTTCGCGGCAATTTTTCCCAGAGCGACGACATGCAGGTCCGTCTTGAGGAGCATTTGGGACAGGCGAGGCGAGCCCAGGATCTCGGCTTCTCCTCCATTACGAAAGGCTCGCATTACAGCACCCATCCCTTCCAGGGCTTCCAGCAGCTGCCGTTCCTCGCCCGGGTGGCAGCCGAGGTGCCGGGGCTTCGCCTCAACGCGGGCATTGTCCTCCTCCCCTTGCACAAGCCTTTGGATCTGGCCGAGCAGCTCGCGACTATTGATGTGATTAGTGGCGGAAAACTCATTTTTGGGGTCGGCCTCGGTTACCGCGATGTCGAGTTCAAAGCCTTCGGAACCACCAAGAAAGAAAGCGTCAAGCGCTTCGTCGAGAATCTCGAAGCGATCAAGCGTCTTTGGACCGAAGATGTGGTTTCTATGAAGGGTTCCCACTTCGAACTCGACGGCGCCTCTTGTTCCTTAAAACCGCTCCAAGACCCTCACCCGCCCATATGGGTGGGGGCGAACAGCGACCCCGGGATCCGCCGGGCTGCCAGGATCGGGGACTGCTGGTACATCAACCCGCACAACCGGATCGACGTGATCGAGCGTCAGATGGATGTCTATCGCCGCGCGCTGGACGAGCTGGGAAAGCCTTTTCCCAAAGAGATCCCCATGCGGCGAGAGGTCTTCGTGGCCAGGAGCCGGGAGGAAGCTCTCCGCCTGTGCCGGCCCTACCTGGAAACAAAGTATCGCTCCTATCGCGATTGGGGGCAGGACAAGGTGTTGCCTGAGGACGACACGGATTTCGACGTCTCGTTCGAAAAATTGATCGAGAACCGATTTATTCTCGGATCGCCGGACGAGGTGGTCGAGCAGATACTCCGCCTCGCGGATCGGATCGGCGTGAACCACCTGATCGTGAGCATCCAGTGGCCCCAAATGCCCCAAAGCCTTGCGTTCGAAACCATGCAGCTTTTGGCGGAGGAGGTTTTCCCGCGCGTGCGTCAGGGGGTGCGGTAGGTATCTCACCCAACCGTCGGACAGCGGGCATTGGCTTTTTTTTTGCGATAAAGGGAAATCCAATTATGCCTTCCGGTACCTCGCAGATATCTTCAAAGGGAGTCATACAGAAAGAGCACTTCATCGATGCCTTGAATCGGGGCATCCGTCTCCACATTCGGGAGAAGCGCCTGAAGGGAAAACGCCGGCTCGAGTCCGAAGCGGCGCTCCTCCTCGTTCACGGCTGGGGAGCGCCGGCGGTCCAGAGCCCCAACGGCTTCATAATGTCCGAGTAGAATAACCGGGATCCGCGTGCGGACTCGGCACATCGGGTGCCGCCGGGTGGAATCGATTCACGCATGGAGAGGACAAAGGAGAAGCTACCATGAAG
>CAMYJL010000207.1 GCA_947258645.1 uncultured Nitrospinota bacterium | reverse complement strand
AAGACCGCTTTCTGGCGGGGAATGCCAGGATCTTCCCAGCCTCCCACGGCCCTTTGTCTGAGAGTGGGCGCGGATGACGAGGCCTTCAGGCTCGTACTGGCGCGCGCGCTCGAGAACAAGGGCGTTCGTCGAGTTCACCTCGGGTTCAACCTCGATTTTCCATCGAACCGAAGACATCATGACACCGGCTTTGGGCACTTAACTCTTGAATTCCATCAGGCGGGAGCGGTTTTCCTGTATTTTTTGTTCACGGTCTTTTTCTTCCTGGAGGCGGTCCCGGTCTTTTTGGACCACTTCTGCCGGAGCGCGATCCAGGAAAGAGGCATTGGACAGTTTTTTCTCAAGGGATTCGATAGATTTGCCGATATCCTTGATCTGCTTATCGAGCCGGCGGATTTCTTCGTCCACGTCGATCAGTCCGCCGATGGGGACGAAAATCTGCGTGTTTCCCGATACGGCGGAGGCCGAAGCCTCCGGGCGTTCGACTTCCGGTCCGATAATGATGTTGTCATCGATCTTGCCCAGGCGAAGGAACCACTCTGATTCTTCCCGAATGAGCGTTTCCACCTCGGGCTCTTCGATGTGGACCTGGGCCTGGACGACCTTGCCGGGCGGAATATTCAACTCGCCGCGGATGTTCCGCACGCCGCTCAGCATGTCCATCAGGGCGCCGAATTTTTCTTCCGCCTCCGGGTCGTCCCAGGCGGGCTCGGGCTCGGGCCATGGGGCTATCATGATGCTTTTCCCTTCCCGGCCCGGGAGCTTCTGCCAAATTTCCTCCGAAATAAACGGCACGATGGGATGGAGCAGGCGGAGCGTCCGCTCCAAAACGCGCCCCAGGACCGCCTTGTTCGCTTCCCCTCCGGATTCCTTCAAGAGAGAGGGCTTGATCACCTCAATGTACCAGTCGCAGAGTTCGTGCCAGGTGAACTGGTAGAGCGAAAGCGCCGCATCGTTGAAGCGGTACTCCTCGAGCGCGGCGTTCACCTTCCGGTTCACGTCGTTCAGGCGCGAGAGAATCCACCGGTCCCCCAGCGAGAGGTTTTCCCTGGATGGCATGTCCGGAAGATCGTCGCCCATGTTCATGAGGGTAAAGCGCGCGGCATTCCAGAGCTTGTTGCAGAAATTCCGGAACCCGGCGATCCGCTCTTCCGAGAGGCGGATGTCCCGGCCCTGGGCGGCCATTGCGGTCAATGTGAGGCGAAGCGAATCGGTGCCGTATTCGTCGATGATCTCGAGCGGGTCGATGACGTTTCCCCGCGTCTTGCTCATCTTCTGCCCCTGCTCGTCGCGCACGAGCGCGTGAATGTAGACGTCGCGGAATGGGACATCGTCCATGAATTTCAGGCCGGACATGATCATCCGCGCCACCCAGAAGAAGATGATGTCGAAGCCGGTGACGAGAACGGAGGTGGGGTAGAAATAATCCAGATCCTTTTTTTCCTCCGGCCATCCGAAAGTCGAGAAGGGCCAGAGGGCGGAGCTGAACCATGTGTCGAGGACATCCGTTTCACGGCGCAGGTCGGAGTCCTCGGGGTCTTCGCGGGAGACGACGACCTCTCCCGTCGCATCGTTGTACCAGGCGGGAATCTGGTGGCCCCACCAAATCTGGCGGCTGATGCACCAGTCGCGGATGTTGTTCATCCACTCGAAATAGGTAGCTTCCCATTGTTTGGGAACGATCCGGATTCGCCCGTCCTTGACGGCGCGGATGGCTTCCTTGGCCAGGGGTTTCGTCTTGACGAACCACTGCTTCGACATGAACGGTTCGATGACGGTGTTGCACCGGTAGCAGGCGCCCACCGAATGCCGGTAGGGCTTGATCTCTCTTACGAGATTCAGCTTTTTCATGTCGGCGACGACCCGTTTCCGGGCCGCGAAGCGGTCCAGCCCCTCGTAGGGGCTGCCGTTGGCGTTGATGGTGCCGTCCGGGTTGAGAATGTTGATCCGCGGGAGGTCGTTGCGAAGTCCGGCTTCGTAGTCGTTCGGGTCGTGGGCCGGGGTCACTTTCACCGCGCCCGATCCGAACTCCGGGTCGACGAAGGAATCCGCGATCACCGGGATCTCCCGTTCAACGAGCGGAAGCCGCAGCATTTTGCCCACGAGTTTTTTATAGCGCGTATCGTCCGGGTGAACGGCGACGGCCGTGTCGCCGAGCATGGTTTCGGGCCGTGTGGTGGCGATGGTGACGCCCTCGTCGCCATCCGCGAGGGGATAATGGAATTCCCAGAGATGGCCGTCGCGGTCCTCGTATTCCACTTCGAGGTCGGAGACTGCCGTTCCGCAGCGGGTGCACCAGTTGACCAGATAGTCGCCCCGGTAGATCAGGCCTTCTTCGTAGAGCCGGACGAAGGCCTCGCGGACGGCCCGGGAGAGCCCTTCGTCCATCGTGAACCGCTCGCGCTCCCAGTCGCACGAGGCGCCCAGCTTTTTGAGCTGGTGGGTGATGGTGCCGCCGCTTTCGTTCTTCCACCCCCAGACGCGCTTGATGAATTGTTCCCGGCCCAGCGATTCGCGGTCCAGCCCTTCCTCAGCGAGTTGGCGCTCGACGACGTTCTGTGTCGCGATTCCGGCGTGGTCCATGCCGGGCATCCAGCAGACGTTGTAGCCGCTCATCCGTTTCCAGCGGACGAGAATGTCCTGGAGCGTATTGTTGAGGGCATGCCCCATGTGCAGGGAGCCGGTGACGTTCGGCGGCGGGATGACGACGGAGTAGGGCGGGCGGTCGCCGTCCGCAGTGCCGTGGAAGAGGTGGTTTTCCATCCAGAAGGCGTACCATCGGCTTTCCGCCGCCTTGGGATCATAGCGGGGGTCTAGCAAAGATTATTCTCCGCGTTTGATTTTCTCGATTTCTCGAAGAACGATTTTCTCCACCATGTCGGGAAGCTGTTCGACAATGATGGATTCGATGCGGCGGAGAATGGCGGGCACGATGGCTTCGACGGCTTTCTCCAGGCTTTGTTCTACGAGTGGCTCTACAGTGTCTTCATCGTGCTCCGAATCGATCGGGAGTGCGGGCGCCGGGAGCTCATCCCCGCCTTCCGCTCCGGCGTCGAGCAGCTCATCGGGTTCGAAGGCGTCTTCGGCGGAAGGCTCGTCCAGCGCGGGCATTCCTTCACCGGCCGGGGCCTCCAGGGAAATGTCGAGTTCCGGCCCGAAATCGGTCTCGTCCAGCAGGGCGGCCAGGTCGTCCGCCGTGCCGCCGGCTTCGTCGATTTCGCCCGGGGGTTCGGCTTCGGGGAGCATGGCTTGGTTCTCGGGAGATTCAGATGGCGGTGCCAGATCGGATTCGTCCTCCAGTTTATCGCGCAGTTCGGTGTCCTCGTCCTGGAAGAGCTCGCCGGCGAGATCGGCCTCCAGGTCGGTTTCTCCGCCGGAAGACGGCATTTCGATGTCCGCCGAACCTTGATCGAGTTCGAGGTCTTCGGACCCTCCGGGGAGAGCCTCCTCTCCCTCCTCTTCCATGGACAGTTCCGCCTCAAGCGAAGCCAGCTCCTCTTCGGCTTCAAGCACCTTGTCTTCATCAAAGTGAGTGCTTCCGATTTCCTCGATGTCGGCCGAAAGTTCCGCCTGCAATGAATCGAGTTCATCTTCCGCGGCTTTCAGTTCAGCATCTTCGGAATCGTCCATGTCCCCGGTGGAAGGCGCGCCGCTTTCTTCGCCCTCGGGGGAAGGCGCGTCCGCCTGAGCGGCTTCCATGGCGCCGCTTTCGGCGTCTGCGTTGTACTCGTCGAAAAGATCCTCGATGTCGATGTCCCGAAAGACATCCTCTTCTTCCTGGGAAGATGATTCATCTGGCGGGCCTGTTGGCATTTCAGCGCTCATATCCTTACCCATTGGGGGCGGGTCGGAAATGGTTTGGCCGGGAATGATTTCTTCGGTGTCATCCGGGGCAATTCGGGCGTCTTCTTCTTCGCCGGCGAGATCTTCCGCATTTTCCAATATCCCTTCGTCTTGATCGTCCGGAAGGCCGGCCAATGTATCCAGCTCGTCCAAAGCGTTCTCGCCGCCGATTTCGTCGCCGATGTCGTCCTCGGTGATTTCCTCCGGGGGGGAAGATGCGAGTTCGTCGAGAAAAGCTTCCGGTTCCTCTGTTTCTTCGGCCGGAATTCCGGAGGAGAGATCGGAATCGTCGAGTTCAACGGCGCCCGCCGTTTCTTCACCGTTGGAAGGGGATGTCCAGGACAGGGCGAGACCGACTTGTGCCAGCAAACTTTCCGGGTTGAAGGGTTTGTTCAGGACTCCAACGGCTCCCGCCTCCCGGGCTTCTTCGGGGCTCAAGTTTTCCTTGGCCCCCGCCAGCAGCAGGACGGGCGTATGCGCCAGTCCGATATCGCCGCGCAGCTCACGGCAAAATTCGAGCCCATCGCTTCGCTTGATGTGGGTGCTGGCGATAACGATATCGGGCTTCAGGCTTCTTGCCAGGGCCAACGCTTCGTGACCCTCAAAGGTCAATTCCACGACGCGATGAATCAGTGGACTTTCATCGACAAGAAGGAGGTTGTTCGCCATTAGTTGCCACTTTTCGCCTGGGCGCCGGCTGGGGGAGTCATGTGGGTAAAAATACCCTTGCTGAAATCGGGGAGGAAATTTTTCCCTCGACCGGGAAATGAAAAAACCCGGACACTTCGATTTCCGCTAAATCATGCCATTTCCGATAATTACCGGTCAACCTTCTCTTTTCGGCCCCGATATTGGGCAACGGCTTTTTGATGTTCGCGATATGTTTTCGAAAATTTGTGGCCACCTTCCCGCGTGGCGACAAAATACAAATAATCCACGTCCGCCGGATTGAGGACGGCCCGAATCGAGGCGAGTCCGGGGCTGGCGATGGGGCCTGGCGGCAACCCTTTGTATCGGTATGTGTTATAGGGCGAATCGTAGGACAGGTGCCGGCGGCGCAGATCGCCCTCGAGGCGGGGCAGGGCGTAAATCACCGTCGGATCGCTCTGGAGGCGCATGTTTTTCCGCAGTCTGTTCAGGAAAACCGCCGCGATCAGCGGGCGCTCCGAATCGACAGAGGTCTCTTTTTCGATGAGCGAGGCGAGGGTCAAAATCTGGTGAAGGGAGAAATTGTGCTCCGATATCTGCTTGAGGAGGGCAGGATCGAGTTTCTTTTTGAGGGTCTGGACCATGGCGATAACGATGCTTTGAGCCGGAATCCCCAGGGAGAAGCGATAGGTGTCGGGGAAAAGATACCCCTCTAGCGTTTTCGATTTGATTTTCAGTTGGGAGATCAGGGCGGTGTCGTTCGCGCGCGAGAGGATTTCACGGCTTTCGCCCAAGCCGGCTTTTTCGAAGGCGGCGGCGATTTCCCGAAGGTTGAATCCCTCCGGGATAGTCAGGAGCCGCACGGCGACCCGACCATTGATAAGGGCCAGGTAAATCTGGCGGGGGGACATCGAGGGCTTGAATTCATAAAAGCCGACCCGGATTTGATTCGCTCCTCCGCGGAGGCGGACCTGAAGGCGGAAGAGGAAGGGGCTGCGGATGATTCCCTTTTCCTCAAGAGAGCGGGCCACCGACCCGAGATCCATTCCGGGTATGACCTGGAAGAGGCCCAATTTTTGATTCAGGGGTTCGGTGGGCGTATCGAAAGCGCTCTCCAGATACCAATACCCGGCCCCGCCGATGACGATGGCCAGCGTGAAGAGGGCCAAGGCGAAAACGAACAGGGGTTTGGAGATGCGTGGTGAATCGGATTGCGGGTTTTCCGGGCCGGGCGTGTTCTGCTCGGTCATGCGCGGGGCTCCATGCGGGCGCTTCTTTGGTCCAGATAGCCCTGAAGAATAAGTTGGGCGGCGATCACGTCCCGGAGATTTTTTCGTTTGCCGGGCTTTACTTCCATGTTGCGCAGGGTGCGGTCGGCCTCTTCCGTGCTCAAGCGCTCGTCCCAGGGTACGACTTTGACGCTCAGTTTTTTCCGGAGCTTCGAGATAAACCGCCGGGTACGTTTTGTCTGGGGTGAATCATTCCCGGAAAGGCTGATGGGAAGGCCAACGACGACAAGCCCCACCTCATGAGGCTCAATGAGCCTCTCGATTTCATCGATGACCCCGGGGTCGGTTTCCCGTTGGAGCAGGACGAGCGGTTGCGCCGTTATCCCCAGCGCGTCGCTCAAGGCGATGCCGACCCGTTTTTCGCCGTAGTCGAGGCCCAGGATGCGGCCTCCGCTCATGGCGCTGTGTTGAGGTCCGATTTTCGGGGGTCTCCGATGTTGATCCGGTATCGCTGGAGGGTCGAGTAGGTGACCCGGCCCAGCTGGGCGAGGCTTTTGTTGTAGTTGACAAGTGACTGGACTTCATTGGAGAGCGCATTGGCCAGGCTTTCCTGATCTTCGAGAACGTCCCGGCTAGTGGAGAGGCCCACTTTCAGTTTTTTTTCCTGCGAGTCGAGCCGCTCCTCGGCCAGGCGCCGGGCGACGCGGGTAGCTTCGATGCGCTTCTGTTCGCTTCTCGCCCGGCGAATGGCGCGCCGAACCTCTTCGATGACGGACTGTTCCGTCTGGGAAAATACCGTGTTTGCCTGCAGGAACTGAAGCCGGGCTTTATCCAATTTGGCTTTTGCGTCCCGGTTGCCGAGGGGAAAACGGAAAGACAAACCGCCCGATAAAATATACCCCTTATTCCCGGATTGCCGATCGACGGCCTTGCCGAAAGAGCTCTCGACGCCCTGATTGGCGGCGCTCGCGGAAAGATCCAGCTGGGGAAGAAGGTTCTGCCGCTCCTTTTTGAGGCGGACCTTGGTTTTTTCAATCTCCAGTCTCGCGGTTTCGAGATCGGCCCGCCTCTGGATGGCATTCATGGTGGATTTCATCTCATCCAAATCGACCGTGTGGAAGATTGGCTTGTCCCTGGGAGTGATACGGAGGTTCCAAGACGAGACGCTGTCGGCGACATTGAGCAGCTTCTTCAGCGCGTCTTCCTGATCCTTGACCTGGCGCTCGGCGACGATGACATCTTCTTCACGGGCGGCGACGGTGGCCTCCGCCTCCAGGATTTCAATGGGCGCCAGCGTTCCTACCTCGACCTGGATGCGGTTCCGGCGTAGCAAGTCCTTGGCGAGCTCGAGGGATTTCCGGCGGAATTCCAGGTTGGCGATGGCGAATACCAGATCCCAGTAAGCCTGCTCGATGTCGTTGATGACTGAGATCACCCGGTCCTTGTAGGCGAGGAGGGACTGATCGCGGTCGAACGAGGCGATACGAATGTCGGCCTTGTTGACGTCGATGCCGAAATTTTTAAGAAGGGGCTGTGTGATGGAAAATTCCAGTTGTGTTTCGTAATCGGGATTGATGTTTTTTTGTCGGGAACTTGAATTTTCCCGGAAGGCCTTGAAGAGAAGCGAATACTCCGCGCCGGTGATGATTTTTTGTTCAACCCCGGCGTTGGCTTCCTGCTCGCTGCTTGTGATTTGGCCCCCGCCGCTGAAGAGGCCGCTCGCGGTGTCCAGGTGTTCCTTGGTCGTTTTCACTTCCGAGGTAACCGCCAGGTCAAAGACAGAATCCTCCTCGACGATCACGTTTTCGCGGATGCGCGGGTTGTAGGCTTCGATCGTAATGTCGAAATTTCGCGCGAGCGCCAGCGTAACGGCCTCCCGGATGGAAAGGGTCAGCTGGGGTCCTTTCACGATGGGAAGGGGCTCAGGCCCGCGGGGGCGCTGGAAGATCATTTTCTCCTCGGGCGCTCCGAGGGTGGCGGTTGGCGCTGCGATGAGCGAGGCGGCGATGGCGAAGCTCATGAATCGGTAAGTCTTGAGATGTCTCATGCGCGGGCGAAGTTCCTCCGAAGGAAGAGTTCATTCTATGCCGGGCTCTGCGGCGGCCGGAGAAAACTCGTTCCGCATCTCCAAGGAACCCGTTTCCCTCATGGAAGTGCATGAAGGCCTTTCAGGCCACCATCCTACTCAAAAGCGGTTGCGCCGCGCAATGAGAACCTGATTCCCATACTTTCATGAAATTGAGATGTTTGGGGGCCGTTTGAATTCCCATTGTTTCTCAATTCTTGCGGGTGGCAGTTCCCTTTTGGTACTAATGGGGCCACGTGAACAAGAGCTTTGGGCGGTATGCCGGAGCCTGACCGCCTTATTCGAGGTGTCGCCTCAGTGGATGTCATCCAGGGCGTTGACGCAATGCCCCCCGCGTATAGCCGCACGGTCCTGACCATCGGAAACTACGATGGCGTTCATCTCGCGCATCGCCATATTTGCGGCATCATCAAGAAGGCAGCCTCCGAGCGGGGTGCCCGAAGCGCCGTTCTCACCTTCGATCCGCATCCGCTGTCCGTGGTGGCGCCCGAGCGGTGCCCGCCGCTCATGTCCACGATAGATGAGAAACTGGCCCGGCTGGAAGAGCAGGGAATCGACGCCACGATTGTCCAGCCGTTCACGCCCGAGCTTGCCGCTATGACGGCCGAAGAGTTCATCGGGAACGTCGTGCATGAAAAAGTGAGGGCGGAGATGGTGTTTGTTGGCTTCAACTTTCGTTTCGGGAAAGGAAGAAAGGGGAATACGGACCTTCTCCGGGAAGAAGGCGAGCGGCTGGGATTTGAGACGCGCATCATTGAGGCGTTTCATTTCAAAGGCAGCAGGGTGAGCAGCTCCGAGATCCGGAAACTTCTTCTTGCGGGCGAGGTGGCCGAGGCGGCGCAGTTTCTGGGTCAGTATCACCTTATCGAGGGCCCCGTGGTGAGAGGAGAAGGGCGTGGCCGCCAGATAGGAATCCCGACGGTGAATATCGACTATCCCCCGGTCCTGGTGCCAGCAAACGGGGTCTACGCCTGTTGGGTTCAGATCGGAGGCCGGAAGGCGCCCCGACTCCCGGCGGTGACGAATATCGGGCATCGCCCCACTTTCGATGGGGGAAAAATCACGGTGGAGGCCCATTTGCTGGAGGGCGGAAGAGACCTGTACGGGGAGAACTTGCGGGTCGAATTTGTCTCGCGTCTGCGCGAGGAGCGGAAATTTTCCGGCCCAGAGGCTCTCGTCGCCCAGATTCGCCAGGATATTGATACGGGCCGGGCGCTTCTTCAGGCCGGGCGCTAGCCCCGGACCCCCTCGTAGAAGAAAAACGCCGCAAACAGGATCAGCGCCAGACCGCATCCCTTTTCAATCCAACGCCAGGTCGCGGGCTGGAAGGCCCTTCCGCCCCGGTGCCCGGCGAGAGAGAGAAAAGTGCCCCACGAGAGATCGCAGAGCAGATGAAGAACAATCATGAACAAAAATACTTCCGGGGCGCCGAACGCCCGCGCCCGGGCGATAAGGCCGGCCCCAACCGTCAGCCACCACAGGAGCCAGTAGGGGTTAAGCGCCGTCATGGCCATGCCCTCATAGATGGGGCTCCGGCGGTAGCGTTCGGGCACATTCGCCGGGTTATTCGCTCCCTTCCGGACGAGCCGCCCTCCCATCCAGAGCATGACCAGCCCGCCCGCCAGGGATACGCCTCTGTAAACGCCCTCTGATTCGAGCAAGGGTTGCAGGCCCACGAGCAGTGCGACGATGAGCGGGGTCTCGGCGATGGCGTGTCCGATGTTGATCCAAAAGCCCGCGAGCGGATCCCTGCGCCCGCGGGCGAGGGTGACGGCGGTGATGGGCCCCGGCGCCATGACGCCCGAGAGCGAAATCGTCACGACCAGGCCGTAGAAAGCGAGAAGAGTCATCGGCGGGTTTTTCGGAGGAGGCGGCGCAGGCGGCGCGGGTCGACCCGGTATTTAAAGGCCTTTTCATCTCCGACGAAACCGACCGGGACTTCCTCTCCGTATCGCTCGGCGAGGGCGGGATCGGTGTCCACATCGACTTCCCGGACGGAGATGTCCCCAAAGTGCTTTCGAATATCCGCTTTCGCCTCCTCGCAGAGGTGGCAGTGTGCTCTTGTGTAGAGTATCAACTCGCCCGGGGATGTGTCCGATTCCATAATGGTTCGCCTGTTTGCACGGTGGATGGGAGGATTATGGACCTGCGTTCCCGACTACCTTGACATTATATGCCGGGCTTTCTATATACGCTTCCAGTGCCCGAGTGGCGGAACTGGTAGACGCGCTAGATTCAGGTTCTAGTGGGGTTCGCCCCGTGGAGGTTCAAGTCCTCTCTCGGGCACCATTTAAGCCGCTGACTTTTCTGGGTTTGTCCATGGAATCCGGGGGAAAGGAAAATTTTCCCCTTTCTGACGGGACATTCGGACAATCGTGCGCCGGAGGTGTTGGGTGTGAAGTTCGTCACATCATTTTTTTTATAAAATGGATAGACTATATATTCTCAGTGGTTCCGATACCGGTTATATTTCATGCCGGTCTCGATGATTGTTCGGTGAACCATTTGCTTTGAACGACCCAGCGCAATCCCGGAGGTTTCATGCAGATCAGTCAGGGCAATCTTTCCAACGGTATCCGCGTCGTCACGACGGAGTTGTCCGACTCCGCCGCGGTCGCCTTTCATATTTATTTCGGGTGCGGCGGGCGGCATGAGCGGGACGAGGTGGTCGGCGTCTCGCACGCACTGGAACACATGATTTTCAAGGGCACCCCCACGCGCAATACGTTCGAAATCGCGCGCCAGATGGAGGGCAACGGCGCCATCATCAACGCGAACACCGGCACCGAGCGCACCTGCTATCACTTCAAGGCGCCGGCCGAGATGTTCGAGACCGTGCTGGATGTATATGCCGACGCTGTGAACAACTCTCTCCTCGACGCCGACGAATGGAACCGCGAGCGCAACGTCATCCTCGAAGAGCTCAAGATGTACGAGGACATGCCCCGTGCCTGGGTGTCGGAGATGCTCGAGACGACCATGTACAACCTCCAGGTCGGCGTGATCGGCAGCCGGGA
>CAMYJL010000206.1 GCA_947258645.1 uncultured Nitrospinota bacterium | reverse complement strand
GGTGGATGATCAGCTGATTTTTGTCGGGCTGGTCGACTCGCTGGTCGACCTGCAGCGCATTCCCGGGCTTCGTCCCGCAACCAAGCAGCTATTCAAGCTGGATCGCCCACGGTCCGAACGCTGGTTCGTGGAAGCCGTGATCTCAAACAGCTGCCCGATCCTGGGCCAGACCATTCGCGACAGCCGTTTTCGTAACCGCTACAACGCGGTTGTGATCGGCGTGGCGCGGCACGGCCAGCGCATCCGAAAGCGCATCGGAGACATCGTACTCCACCCGGGCGACGTGTTGTTGCTCGAGGCGTTGCCCTCGTTTGTGGAACAGCAGCGCAACTCGACCGATTTCTATCTGGTCAGTCGAATCGAGGGGGCCAGCCCCCCACGGCGTGACCGTGGCTGGGTGGCACTGGGCATTACCGCCGCCATGGTAGTGGTGGCGGCGGTGGGGTGGCTCTCCATGCTCCAGTCAGCGATGGCGGCCGCGGCGCTTATGCTGATCACTCGTTGTTGCTCGGAAGAGGTGGCGAGACGCCGTGTCGACTGGCAGTTGCTGATTACGATCGCGGCGGCCTTTGGGCTGGGCAACGCGCTGACCGTGACGGGTGCGGCGTCGAACCTGGCCGAGACCCTGCTGTTCTACACCGGGACCACGCCGGTAACGGCGCTGGCCGCGATGTACTTCCTCGCCATGGTGCTCTCGTCTTTGATTACCAACAATGCGACCGCAGTGGTCGTATTTCCCATCGCGATCGCGACCGCTACGCAGTTGGATGTCCACTATATGCCGTTCGTCATGGCCGTGATCTTCGGGAGTTCGTCCAGTTTCATGACGCCCCTGGGCTACCAGACCAACCTGATGGTCTGGGGCCCCGGCGGCTACCGTTTCCTGGATTTCGTCCGATTCGGTCTGCCGTTGAGTCTTTTGTTGTGGATTGCCGCGATCTGGATTATTCCCGCGGCCTGGCCCTTCTGATGACTCCCGTTTGACATGCCGGGCCGTGCTGCCTATTATTGCCCCGTTCCTGTGTGCCTGGTGCAACCTGAAAGGAATCGTCATGAACAAGAAACTGGTTCCCGTGTTCGTCATCGCAATGGCGATGGCCATCACGGGCTGCAGCAATAAGAAACTGATGGAGCAACAGGAAAATCGTAAAAAAGAGGCCGCCCGCGAGTTCGACAAACGAATGCAGGAAAAACATGAAATCCGGCCCGAGGACCGGGAGGATTTCTGGAAGTAAAATGCCCTAGAGAGAGAACCCGCTTTCGAGGCGCACTTTGGCGGCCTTTTGAAGCTGCTCCATCCGCCGCTGGAAAATCGCGTTTCTCTTCTGCTGCAGGATTCTATCTCTCAAATTCTTTTTCTCGCCTTCATACTTCGACATGTCGACGGAAGGCCTCTCGGCCATCCGGACGAAAATCACGTTTCCGCCGGAGGAAACGGTAGTCACCTCTCCTTTTCCCAGGCCGAAAATCTTTCTCATCACCTCGGGCCCCTGTCCCAATTCGCGCGGGACAGCATCGCGAGCGAACAACTTCGGTTTCTCGACACTCACAATCAGCTCCGCCGCAAGCTTATCGAACGTCTTTTTGCCACTCTGAATTTCCTGAAGGTACTCCTTCGATTTCCGGGCGGCGGTATTACTGCCCCGCTCCAGCAAATAGCTGGCCCGGACCCGCTCGATTACCTCTTTCATCTCCGGCACGGCGGACTCTTTCATATCGAGAAGGCGCACAAACAGGACGCCATCTTCCCCTGCCCTTTCAGTGGAAAACCCGCCTTTGTTCTTCACGCCAAAGACGAGGTCGGCAAAGACATTCCGCTCGGGCGCGGCGAGAGGCGGAAGGCCCTTCTCAAAGAAGGGAGACTCGCCCTCCTGAAGACCCTTGATATCCGGAACGGGCTTTTTGTCTTCCACGTTGTAGCGGGCCGTCCGCAAAAGCCGTTTTGCCTCTTCCTGGGCCTTCAATTCACGAAACGCCTTTTCGACCTGCACCCGGACCTTTTCGAAAGGCAGGACGCCGGCGCGCTGACGTTTGGTGACCTGGAGGAGATGGACGCCGAACTGGGACGTAATGGGCTGGCTCACTTCTCCCTCTTTGAGGGAAAAGGCGGTTGCCTCGAGCTCGGGAAGCATCTCCTTCCGGCTTAGGGTGCCCAATTTGCCGCCTTCGGAAGCGGCGGGGCCTTCGGAATGCTTTTTCGCCATCTCTTCAAAAGATTTGCCCTTTACAATCTGATCGAGAATACCGGTCAGCTTTTTTTGGGCCTCCGCTATCTTCTCCTTCTCGCCCGGCGCGGCCTTGATGAGAATCTGGTTGACCGTCACCTCCTCTTTCCGCCGGTATTTCGAGCGGGTATTTTCATAATGAACCATCAAATCCCGATCGTTAAAGGAAAGCTTGGACGATACCGCCTTGAAAGGAAGATACCACCAGGCCGCTTTCCGCCGGGGGCCCATCTGAAACTTGTTTTTGTTTTTTTCATAATGCGCCTTGAGCTCCGCTTCCGGCGCCGCGACATCCTGAGAAAAAAAGGCGGGGGTGAGGCGAAAATACTCCACGCGGACATTCTCGTTGAGCCACCTATAGGCAGTGCGGGTTTCGTTTTCGCTTACCGTGGCGCCCATTCCGATGTAGCGGCGCAGGTTAGTGGCGGCGAGCGCCAGCCGCTGCTGGTCCTCGAACTGCCGGGGGTTCAGGCGGTTCGCACGAAGAACGCGGCGGTAGAGCTCGGCATCGAACTGGCCGCCCCGCTGGAAGGAAGGCACTTCCTGGATTCGCAGCGCCACCTCTTCGTCCGAAACCCGGAGTCCCAGCCGATCGGCCTCTTTGACCTGGAGCTTTTCGGAAACGAGCTGGGATATGGTCATGCGCCGCAAACCCAGCTGTTTTTCGAGCTCCGGCGTAAAGGCGCTTCCCAAACGCTGGCGCATACTCTCGACCTGCTGGTAATAGCGGGATTCAAATTCTCTTACCGATATCGGGATATCGTCCACCCAGGCGGCCACCCGCCCGCCGGGAACGGCGTTGTTGCTCGCAGTCATGGAATAACCGCCCCAGGAGACAAAGGTCAGCGCCACCAAACCCAGAACACCCTTGAGCACAACAGAGTTGCCTTTTTCCCGCAGGAAGCGAAGCATGATGATAAATCTCCCGAAAATAGGCCGTTCCTGACAGCCAGATACCGTGCGCGGCCGATAATCAAACCGGAGGGAAGACTATCTCACTGGAAGGGTCGCCGCAATGACCGGGGTATGGTTTCCCCTTTTCCGGGCCGCGGAGAGACGGCGGGCAAAGAAGAATTATTTGCACACCACGGCGTCCAATCATTCTCCCTAAACACTGGAAATTCCTTGATTTCATCGGTTCCAAATGATAAAAGCCTATGACAGGAGTTTAATATAGAATTATTTTCATCCGCCCGGTGAGATCGCTCCTGATATGGTCCTTAATTCCATGCTGGGTCTATTTTCCAACGACTTGGCCATCGACCTCGGAACCGCGAACACGCTTGTTTACGTCAAGGGCAAAGGCATCGTCCTTCGGGAACCCTCCGTCGTAACGGTTCACAAGGAAAGCAAGCAGATTCTCGCCGTGGGCAGCGAGGCCAAGGCGATGCTCGGGCGGACACCCGGCAACATCGTCGCCATTCGGCCGATGAAAGACGGCGTCATCGCCAACTTCGACATCACGGAAGCGATGCTCCGCTACTTCACCCAGAAAGTTCACAACCGAAAAACGCTCGTGCGGCCGAGGATGGTCATCTGCGTTCCCACGGGAATCACGCAGGTCGAAAAGCGCGCCGTGCGCGACAGCGCCGAAAACGCAGGCGCCCGCGAAGTCTACCTCATCGAAGAGCCCATGGCGGCAGCCATCGGCGTGGGACTTCCCATCGAAGAGCCGGGCGGAAGCATGATCGTTGACATCGGAGGCGGCACGACCGAGGTCGCCGTGATCTCCCTGGCGGGCATCGTTTACGCCCAGTCGGTCCGCGTCGGCGGAGACGAGATGGACGAAGCCATCATCAGCTACATCAAGCGCAACTATAATCTACTCATCGGCGAGAGAACGGCGGAGCAGATCAAGATCGAGATTGGCTCGGCCTACCAGGTCGGCGAGAGAAAGACGATTGAGATCAAGGGCCGCGATCTCGTTGCGGCGATTCCGAAAACCATCGTGGTCAGCGATGAAGAAGTGCGCGAGTCGCTTTCAGAGCCCGTCAACGCGATTGTCGAGGCCGTTCGAAGTGCCCTGGAAAGTACGCCGCCCGAACTGGCGGCCGACATCGTGGACCGGGGCATCGTGCTGGCCGGGGGCGGGAGCCTTCTCCGGGGTCTTGATATACTCCTTCGTGAGGAGACCGGTCTTCCGGTCACGGTAGCGGAGGATCCGCTTTCGGCCGTCGTGATGGGAACGGGGAAGGTGCTTGACGAGCTGGACCTTCTCGGAAAGCTGGCTGTATAAACATCATAAGAAGCTGCCTTTCACCCGTTACCCATCGGGTGGTGGTTCCCGTGTTTCCGATCCTGGAAATTTGATTGATGTTTCAACTCTTCCAAGAGCGCCGCAGCGCTACCCTGCTGGCTATTCTATTCCTCGTCAGTTTTACGCTGATGTCCTTGAGTGTCCGCCGCCGCGGCGGAACAACACTCATCGGGCAGGCGGGACTCAGTATGGCCGGCCCGTTCCTGGATGTCGCCGGGGCACCACAACGTTGGACCCAGAGCTTCTGGCAAAACTATATCGCTCTCCAAGGTCTCCGGGAAGAAAACACCAAACTCAACCAGGAGCTGGCCACGCTCCGGGGAAATTCGACCCAAATTCGCGAGCTTCAGGTCATGGTCGAGCGCCTGGAGGGCCTGATGGGCGGCTTCCGGGATTCCGAAGCCCCCATGCGCCTGGCACAGATTGTCGGGCGCACCCACAGCCCCTTCGGAAAATCGATCATCGTCGACCTGGGGAGCACGCACGGAGTGCGCCGGAACATGCCCGTTGTTCACCAAAACGGGCTCGTCGGCCGGGTTTCCCGGGTCGGGCGGCGCGTGAGCCAGGTGCTTCTCATCACGGATCTGCGCAACTCGGTGGACATTATCGTCCAGCGCACCCGGGAACAGGGCGTTTTCTCGATATCCTCGAAAAATACGGGAGAGGTGCGCTACATGCCCTCCGATGCCGACGTCAAGGAGGGCGACCTTCTGATATCCTCGGGGCTGGGCGGCGTTTTTCCAAAAGGGCTCTCGGTGGCCCGCGTGACCGAAACGCGCCGGAATGAAGATCGACTCTTCCGGCGGGTGCTGGCCAAGCCCACCGTGGATTTCAACAAGCTGGAAGAAATCCTGATCATGATGGTCGAGCAAAAGGAAAACCCCTGGAAATGATCGTCCTTTTCTATATATTCGCCCTCGCTGCGGCGCTTGTGATCCAGACCGTGATCTCCGGATATTTTCACACCTGGCTCGGAGCACGGCCGGACGCCATGCTGCTCGTCACGCTCTACATCGGGGTCAACCGGGGGTCGGAAAGCGGTCTGGTGACAGGATTTTTTCTGGGACTCATGAAGGACATCCTCTCCGGCGGGCTCTTGGGCTCCAACGCCCTCTCGAAAGGCCTCCTGGGCTATCTGACCGGCAATGTGGTGAGAAATATCGGCAGGAGCAGCTGGATTTTCCTTGGCTCCCTGGGGCTGTTCGCCACGGCACTCGATGCCTTTATTTGGGCGACCCTGTCGGTCGTTTTCGAGCCGGACCTCGGCATCTCGAACGAATACTGGATCGCCTCGATGAAAACAATCGCACTCAACGCCATACTCGCGCCGTTCATCATCCATCTTTTGAGCTTGGCGGAAGCCCGCATTGTCTCCTCGTCTGTCAGTGTTCCTTACCCTGATCGCTCATAAAAAATGGCCAACTCCCCGCTTCGCCGAATTAGCGCAGAGACCCCCGAAGCCGTGCGCCGCCGGATACGGATACTGGCCATTATCACGACACTGATCATCTGCGGTCTGTATCTGAAGCTTTGGAACCTTCAGATCCTGCAAGGAGAAAAATTCCGCATTCTTTCCGAAAACAACCGGGTCGCCTCACGAGTTGTTCGAAGCCCACGGGGCATCATTTACGATAAAAACCGGCAGGTGCTCGCCGACAACCGGCCTTCGTTCAATGTCTACCTCATCAAGGAAGACACCAAGGACCTGCAATCGACCGTCCGCCGGCTCGCCATGGTGACCGGGCAACCCTACGAGGAACTCCGCGCCAGAGTCCGGCGCGCCAGCCCGTTCCGGCCTTTCCTCATCAGAGCGGACGTGGATCGGCGGGCCGTCGCCTTCCTGGAGGAACACCGGCCGGATCTTCCTGGCGTCTTTCTCGAGGTGGCGCCGTTGCGCCACTACCCATACGGGAGTCACGGCGGCCACCTGCTCGGATA
>CAMYJL010000205.1 GCA_947258645.1 uncultured Nitrospinota bacterium | reverse complement strand
CACCTGAAGGAAATTGGCCCCCTTTTCCCCGCGCAGCATGACGGCCTGATATCTTTTTCCCGCCTGGCGGATGGAGCGCCTGAGCCGCTCGGTCGCGGCGCTGCTCCCGATGGGGCCGCTTTCCCGGACATCCTGGCGGACCTCCTGACGCAGCCACCGGACCTCGCGTCTGAGAAGGCCTTCCTCATTCAAGCTCTGGGCGAAGTGGACAATCTCATCGGGGTGCACTTGATCGACAAACACCGCGCGGGCTCCCGCCTTGAGGCCCAGCGTAGCCAGACCCTTTTCCTCCGGCCCCAGGATCAGGCCGAGGGCTTTTCCGCTCTCCCGGAGTTTTCGCAGAGGGGCGATATCGGCCTTTTCCGACGCAGCAAACAGGATAAAGTCGCAATCCGCCAGCCGCTTCTCCGCACGCTCGAGATTGGCGGCCCTTTCGGAATAAAGGCCGAGCGCTTCCAGACTCTCAAGCAGCTCCTCTCTTCCACCCGAAAGAGGGCCGACAAAAAGAAGACGCCCCTGGGGGCCGAATTCGGTTGGCTTCTCAGCCATTGGGTTTCTCCACTGCTCGAAGCGGACCGCCTCGTCCACCATCGTCCCGGCCGGTTTCGATCCCTGAATCCGTCCCATCACCCGGCCTGCGCCCTCCATCTCAACGAGCGCAAGAACATAAGGAATCTCCATTCCTTCCGCTCCGAGATGGACCTCGGAATAGCTGTATACCCTGCCGAGACCGGACACGTCTTTTCCCTCCAGCTTCGCACCACAGTGGGCGCACATTTTACCCGGCTCGAAATAGCTGCGCCCGCAACCGGCGCATACGTATACCTGAATCGGCACCAAGAATCTCCCGCCCTCAGGCCCCGGAGGAGAAAATGTGAACCGCGCAGGTGGCGCCCGAGCCCCCCAGGTTGTGGGCGAGGCCCACCTCGGCGCCCGGAACCTGCCGGGCGCCCGCTTCTCCCCGAAGCTGAAGAACGACCTCGCACACCTGCGCCACACCGGTGGCGCCCACGGGATGTCCCTTCGCCTTGAGGCCACCGCTCGGGTTGACGGGCATGGACCCTCCCAGGGCGGTCTCGCCTTCCCTCGCGCCGCGTCCGCCCTCGCCCTTGCGGTAAAACCCGATATCCTCGAGCGCGACGATCTCGGCAATCGTGAAGCAGTCGTGGACCTCGGCGAGATCGACATCCTCGGGCTGAAGGTCCGCCTGTTGAAACGCCCGCTCCGCCGCCCGCGCCGTGGCCCCGAAACGCGTGATGTCGCGCTTGTCCGCCAGCGCGGGGGAATCGGACGCCTGCTCGGACGCCAGGACGGCGACCGGTTTCGGATGAAGGTCGGCCGCTGACTCGCTGGCGCACAGGACAACCGCCGCCGCGCCGTCGCTGATCAGGGAACAATCGAACAGCCCCAGCGGGTCCGCCACCGGGCGGGCGTCCAGGGCTTCCTCGAGGGTGATCTTTTTTTGCATATGCGCGTTCGGGTTCAAAAGGCCGTGGGCGTGATTCTTGACCGCCACCGCCGCCATCTCTTCCCGGGTGGTTCCGAATTCATGCATGTGTCTTCGCGCGATGAGGGCAAACAGCGCCGGGAAGGTGGCGCCGGTCCGCGCCTCGGTCTCGTAGTCGCCTGCCGAGGCGAGGATTCGGGTCGTCTCCTCCGTCGTAGCCGAGGTCATCTTCTCCACACCCGCGACGAGCACCACATCCGCCGTGCCCGAGGCCACTGCCAGAACCCCCTGACGCATCGCCAGCCCGCCCGACGCGCACGCCCCCTCCAGCCTGGAACAGGGAACGGGTCCCAGCCCCGAGGCGTGGGCGATCATGGGGGCAAGATGGTTCTGGCCCGTGAAGGCGTGCCCGGCGAAGTTGCCGAGAAAGAAGGCTTCCATCCGCTCGGGGGCCAGACCGGCGTCTTTCATCGCGAGCCCGCAGGCGCGCGCGCCGAGCTCGACGACGCTCTCCGAGCGGGTCCCGAAAGGAGTCACACCAATGCCGATCACCGAAACGCCGCGCATTGTCATCTCCAGGGCATAAAAAAATATTACGTCCGCGTTTCCCGGTTATCAACAAACCGCTGGGCCTTGAACGTCGTCCTCTCGAACGAGCCGGGAGCGAGGATTTCCACCTCCGGCGTCACCAGCAGAGCGTTCTTCAACTTCTCCTGCAGGGCCGTGCCCATCGCACCATGCGCCCCCCCGGAAGACGACTCGGCGACGACGACGCAGCGGTCGAGCCCAGTGGCGCCGTCCGTCCGAAGCTCGATGCGGAATTCGTTGCTGAGTTCCGGGAAACCCCGGACCACATCTTCCACCTGTACGGGATAGAATTTCGCGCCGCGAAAAATGACGAGATCGTCGTGCCGCCCCAGGATGCCGCCCGGCGAGCGAAGGTGGGTGCGCCCGCAGGAGCTGAGCACGCTCTCGACGCGGGCATAGTCGTTCGTCCAGTACCGGAGCATGGGCGTGGCCTCCCGCGTCAGATGGGTGATGACCAGAATCCCCACCTCGCCCTCGGGCACCGGTTTTTTCGTTTCGGGGTCCAGCACCTCGACGATGTGATGATCCTCCGCCCAGATCAGGCCCGACTTCGCAGTCGACTCGCTGGCGAACGTCGGCCCGATCTCGCCCAGGCCGAAATAATCGTAGGCATCGATCCCGAGCGCTTTTTCTATTCTCTTCCGGGTGGCGGGGTTCTGCGTCCCCCCCTCGCCCCCGAAAGCGCCGATCCGGAGCTTGTGGCCGCCCGGATCGACCCCGCTCTCGCGGAGCTTCTCCCCGATATAAAGGCCAAAGCTCGGGGTGCTGAGAATGACCGTCGAGCCCAGGGTGTCCATGTAGAAAATCTGCCGGTCGGTCCCGGTCGCCCCGATGGGAATGACGAAGCAGCCGATTTTCTGGGTGGCGTAGTGGACGCTCATTCCGGCGACCCAGAGTCCGTAGCTGAACGCGTTCTGGACGATATCGCCGGGGCGGACGCCGAAGCTCCACATCGTCCGGGCGGTGAAATCGGCGATATTTTCGACGTCCCGGCGGCTCCATATGGTGCTGACGGGAATTCCCGTGGTCCCCGTGGAGGGGTGCAGTTCTCCCCAGCTATCCGGCGGCGCGACGGTATACCGCCCGAAGGGAGGATGTTCTTTCTGCTCCTCGCGGAGTTCCTGTTTTGTAACAGGGGGGATCTTCTGCAAATCGTCCAGAGAGCGAATGCCGTCCGGCCCGACCCCGGCCTGCTCCAGGCGTTCCCGGTAAAAGGGCGAGCCTTCAAAACACCGGCGGACCTGCCACCGTAAACGCTCCAACTGAAGGGAGGCGATTTCATCGCGCCCCATCCGCTCGATGCGCTCGTCCCAAAAATCACCTTTTGGGATTTCGGCCATGCTTTTTCCCGCCCGTTCGCCTTCGGAAAACACCGATATCCGGCAGCCACAAACCGTTTGGGGAGAGGAAAATATTGCTGAACGCTACATTCGCACTCTGGATTTTTCATGAAACGCGATCGCAAACGGACACATCGGCCCCTCCACCCCATGCCGACCGGTTTTCGCGCAACGAGATGAACCACCGTCCGCACAAGATGAAACACCGGGCCCCGCGCGGCCTCTCCCCTCACCAAAGATCGCGCCGGGACGTTCCATGCTTTTTCATTTATCGAAGAGGTGATTACGCTAGCACACCATTCAAGTGTGTGCAATTGAATGATCGCAGAGCGAAGCAACCCATTGAAAAAGATTCGGGAATTCTGTAACGCCAAAGCTAAAAGAAGGAATATGATTCAGATCGAGATTTTTGTCCCGGCGGCGCGGGGATCGCCCAGGGCGCGAAGGAGGGACTGAAGCACTTCTTCAATATCCTTTCCGGGTGAAATGTTCATCGCAAATCCGTCCATCAGCTCACGCCTCAACCAGGCGGCGATGATGGCCGCCTCCTCGAGCGCGTCTTTCGACGGATTGGTGTGAGTCGTCTCTTCGCCAAAGAACACGGCCTGGATACGGGCACCCAGTTCATCCACGGGTGGCGAGTTTTTCTCAAACTCCATCTCGTCCACGAGGAGGCCGCCACGGACGAAGTAGCAAACCCGGCGGCTCATGTTCTCGCCCGGCTCAACGATGAGAAGATTCCGCCGTTCCACGGAGGGCGATGAGAGGGAGTGCGTTTGGACCAGATGGCGTAATCTTTTGAGGTTCCGGCTGAGTTGTGCGGGCGACGGCCCCTTTTTCCCCCAGGCCTGCTCCAGGAGCGCCAGCAGGCTTCCTTCGCTGGTCCGCCTCATGCGGCCCTCTAGCATCCTTTGGAGGCGCTCAATCAACTGTCCGTACAGCTCTTCCGGAATATCGGGGTTGGCCGGGCTCTCCGCCCGGGCTTCCCGGGAGGGCGACCCTTTTTTCTTCGAGCTTTTCGGGGGCGGAACGCTTCCCTGCGGGGGCGACCCTTTTTTCTTCGATCCTTTCGGGGTCGGAACGCTTTCCTGTGGGGACGAGTCTTTTCCGGTCCTCACCACCCGCCGGAGGGGAAATACCGAGTGAATCGCTCCGAGCAGATCCCGCAGCTGGGCCTGTTTCCGGAACGGGCCGTAGTAGGCGCTTCCATCCATCGTCAAATGGTTCACGGCGTATCCGCGCGGGTATTTGCTGTTCAGGCTGAGCTTGAGGAACCCCGCCCCGCCCGCAGGCATCGCCCCGTTCATCCCGATGGACTCGCGCCGCAAGCGAGCCGCCTGAAGGCTGATGCCCAGCTCGCTTTCCAGCGGATGCGCATCGATTTTCCGGACGATGCGCAGTTTCTGGGCGAATTTTGAGGCCGAGCGATTCTTGGGATAGAAAAGATCCCGGACGGCCTTCTGGATGTCCGGCGCTTTTCCGGAATAAACCGTTTCGCTTTTTGCGTTGAGAAGACGGAAGACACCTCTTTCGGTGGGCAAATCGTCCAGCGTGGCCGGATCGATCAAGATTCCGTCAGCGAGAGGAGGCAATTCCTTAGCGGGGGCATCTTGATAATCGATGACGCCCTGAAGGGATTCCAACCCGAGAGTCTGCAGCATCCGGAGAAAGCAGATGAGAATCTGGGCCGTCGTTTTCGAATCGCCGAGAGCGCGGTGGCGATCGTTTTCGTCGTCCGGAATGGAAAGAAATGAAGACAACTCACCCAGGTTGTAGCGCCCCGCCTTGGGAAGAAGCCTCTGCGCTAATTTAAATGTGCACAGGACTTCGGGCGATATCTCCCGGTCCAGATACTCGCTGGCGAAATATCGGATAAAATGGAAGTCGAAATTGGCGCAATGGGCGACAAACACGGTATTGTCGATAAATTCAAGAAAAGCGGGGAGGACGTCAATCAGATCGGGCTGATCCGCCACCATGGCATCCGTGATTCCGGTCAGCCGGACTACACTCCAGGGAATTTCCCGGCCCGGATTCACCAGCATATGGTATTCGTCGATGACTTTCCCGTCCTTGACCTTGACCGCCGCCAACTCGGTCACCCGGTGCTGGGGCGGACGCCCGCCGGTCGTCTCAATGTCCACCACGGAAAAAGTCACATCAGGCAGGAAGCGCGAGCGCGTCATAGGCTCGACCGTTTTCCATCGGCCCTTTTCATCCTGGATAAAGTTAGGGTTCGACTGAAGGAAGGGCTCCAGAACCGCCCGGGAGGCTTCCTCGCTCATCTGTTCTGTTTTGAGTATTTTTTTGGCAATAGCTGAGTATGAAACCGGCTTTCCCTCTTCATTAAGCTTTGGGTGGAGCAGGTGTTCCATGCAGGTTTTCTGGGCAGTAAAACCGCTGCGGGCGGCCAATCCGAGGCCATATTATCAGAATCCCCCTCCCCGTGGAAGGAAACATCCCGCCCCCCGGGCCCGCGCGGGTATTTTCCCCTAGCTCCAGTCTTTTTGGGGAGTTGTGGAAATTCCATCTATCACTATAAAGGAATACCCCGATTTGGTATAAACGCGGGGTAGTACATCGATTCCACTCATTGAGGGAAATGCCTTGTTCGGTAGCATCGGGATGCCCGAGCTGATAGTCATCATGGTGGTGGCCCTGATTGTGATTGGCCCCAAGCGGTTGCCCGATCTGGCCAAGTCGCTGGGCCGGGCCCTCCGGGATTTCAAGCGGGCAACCTCCGAATTTCAGGACAATCTGAGCCTGGACGACGACGTGGCTGATTCAATCGTCACAGACGAAGAAAATTCCATATCCGAGGCGGCGAAAGAGGAAAAAACACCCCAGTCGCCGGGCCATACCATCGATCCCGGCGCGGATCGGCCGGATTCTTCCGCCCCGTCCGGCTCCACGAGTTCATCCGCCGGACCGGATGATACAAGCGAGCCCCCCAGGGAAAGGGCCGAGACGCCGTGACTGAAGAGGCCTCGATGCCCCTCACGGGGCACCTGACCGAGTTACGCAACCGCCTCTTTGTCATCATCGGGACCGTGGTCGGCCTGTTTTTCGTCACCTATTTTTTCTCAGCCGAAATTCTGCTCCTCGTCCAGCGGCCGATCGCCGGCCAGCAGCTCGTGTTCCTCTCCCCGACGGAAGCCTTTTTCACCCGGCTGAAGGTGGCCCTCTATGCCGCCATCTTCATCGGCCTCCCGGTGGTGCTTCTTCAGATATGGCAATTCTGCGCCCCGGGTCTCCTCACTCGGGAAAAACGCTATGGGCTGGTCTTTGTCATCTCCTCCACGCTTTTGTTCATCATCGGCGCCCTGTTCTGTTATTTCCTGATCCTCCCCTACGGGTTGAGCTTTCTCCTGAGCTTCGCGACAGACACCATTACCCCCCAGATTTCGATCGGCTTTTACATCTCCTTCGTCTTCAAACTCATTCTGGTGTTCGGGATCGTCTTCGAAGTCCCCCTGGTCACGCTCATCCTCGTCCAGGCCGGGATCGTCACGCCCGAGTTCCTGACCACAAACCGAAGCTATCTCTACGTCGGGGCCTTCGTCCTCGCGGCGGCCCTGACGCCTCCGGATGTCGTCACCCAGGTCCTCCTGGCGGGACCCC
>CAMYJL010000204.1 GCA_947258645.1 uncultured Nitrospinota bacterium | reverse complement strand
TACACGGCGCTCGATCAATACATCTCCTTCTGGTACGTACCCCCGCCGCGGACGATGGTGAAGAGTATCCGCGTTATGCATCCGGGTCATCGGGCCCGAATCGCAGGGGGGCGGATCGCCATCGAAAAGTGGTGGGATTTTCAGGAGCAGGGGAGCAATCCCTGTGGGGACGGGGAGGTTCTGGCAGGGATGCGAGAAATTCTGGAGGAGAGCGTACGCCTCCACCGAATCAGCGACGTACCGATCGGCGCCTTTTTGAGCGGCGGGATCGACTCGACTGCGGTGGTGGGGTTGATGACCCGAACGATGGAGGCGCCCGTTCGCACCTTTTCGATCGGGTTCGATGACGCGCCCGGTGGGTTTGACGAGCGGGAATACACCCGGGAGACTGCCCGTGCCTTCGGGACGGACCACACCGAAGTGGCGGTGGGCGGAGCGACGATCCGCGAGGAGATTTCCCGGATCATCCGCCACATGGACCAACCTAGCTTCGACGGGGTGAACTCGTTTCTGATCTCTCGGGCGGCGAAGGCGGGCGGGCTGACGGTGGCCCTCTCCGGCCTGGGAGGAGACGAGGTCTTCGGCGGGTATGATTCGTTCCGCATGATCCCCCGGTGGGGAAAGGTGGCGCGCCTCTGGGGCGGGGTACCCGGGCCCATCCGCGGAGCCCTGGTGAAGGCGTTTCAGGGAAGGGGAAGGAACGGCATCGGCGCCTTGAGCGAGCGCGCCCGGAAGGTGGGGCGGCTGCGCTGGGTGGATTCCCCCCTGGGGCTCTACGCGCTGGCGCGGCTGGCGCTCTGGCCCGAGGAGAAGGCCGGGTTCTACTCGCCCGATCTGCAATCCCTTCTGTCCGGGCCAGGTCGGGAGGACGCCGTGGACCTCCTCCGCGGGATGCTGGCTCCCGGTGACGGTATGTGGCGGATGGTGAGCCTGCTGGAGATGCAGTCCTACATGGGGTGGCGCCTCCTCCGCGACACGGATGTAATGAGCATGGCGCATTCGCTGGAGGTCCGTGTGCCACTTATCGATCACAAGGTTGTTGAGTTTGTATCCGGTCTTCGGCCAGGCTGGGAAAATGTCTGGGGACATCCCAAGCGTCTGTTGACGGAAAGTTTGTCCGACGTACTTCCAGCCGGAATCGCTCATCGGAAAAAGCAGGGATTTTCTTTTCCCATGGAAAAGTGGATTAAAGCAGAGCTTCGCGAAGTTGTGGAAGATGCGCTTTCTCTCGAGTCAATCCACTGCCGCGGTTTCTTTACTGAAAATGGGTTAAAAAACCTCTACGCTGGGTTTCTGCGGGGAGAGGTTGGTTACCCGGTTGTCTGGCAGATGGCAGTCCTGGAGCTTTGGATACGTGAGGTCCTGGATGGTGCCCACTCTGCAAGGATACCGGTTCGGAGTGAAATGGCCAGTGTCTGAAATGATCAGCGTTGTCATGACTGCATACAATGCAGAACGATACATTCGGCAGTCACTCGAAAGCATTCTGATGCAGTCGGAACAAGATTTTGAGTGCATTCTGGTAGATGACGGCTCTACTGATGGGACCATTAAAACCGCGAGGGATATCGGCGATTCGAGAGTTCGCGTTATCGAGGCGGGGCGAATTGGTCGCGGCCGGGCGCTCAATCTTGGAGTCCGCGAAAGCCGGGGAATCTATATCGCCATTCAGGATGCAGACGATCTTTCCCATCCCCATCGACTGAAAATCGAACGGAGGGAGTTGGATAATTCTGCGAAGTTTGCGGCTGTGGGGTCGGACCATATTTTGTTTGATGGCCTGGATTACGACTGGGAAGAGCCTCTGGAGACAGAAAATTTTTTTTCACTGGCCGATGTTTCCTCTTCTCTTATTATGCGGAGTCCGATCTCTCATACCTCGTTGATGGTTCGACGGGAAACGCTGGAAAAGGTGGGAGGTTACAATGAAACCCGGTCTGACCTATTTGACTGGGATCTCTATATCCGATTGGCGAAGGCTGGATTCTGTATTGGAAAATTTCCGTTTCCCCTTGTGGTACATCGAGTCCATAAAATGCAGTTTTTCGAGCACATGAAAAGACACACATATGTCCGTCACTGTTATATTCTTCAGCGTGAAGCAAGAAAATTGTTGGGGGGAGGGGTTGTCCTAGAAGCGGTTTTCCTGCTTGTTTACGCTTATCGTCTTCTTCCGCCTATAGTACGCTTGGGATGGAGAACAAACTCGTGATCGGAAAGACGCAATTCGGGCTGGATTTCCTCATCTCAAATGCCGATTTATACCGTTGAAATTCCTTTTTGTATTTGACGATAGTATCGACATCAAAGGAGTTGCTGAACTCGGCATTTCTGAAGAGAGTGAGGTAGCGCTTTTTCCGCTCACTGGTAACTGGCGTCTGATCCGCCAGGTGGAATCCTTTGTCCGTTCACAGAAAGCGATGTGCGTCGTCCTTTTGAACACCGCGAATATGGTCGATTCAAAAGTCGATTCTCTCTGTCGGGTCATTCCTGAGTGGTCAGCCCGTTGCGGTGAACTTCGCATTGGGCGGAAAACCGTCCGCGAGCACTTCCTGCTTCCGGGGGGAGGGCCAAGCACCTTCTGGTTCGGCCCTCTTTCTGAAAAAAATCCGCTAAAGACGGATTCGTTTTTGCTGCTTGCTCAGGCTCAAGCCGTGGAAGAGGAGATTCAAGAAGGTGCTTATGATTGCCTTGCTGTGAAGATCAGATCTTCTCTCCTTAAGGAGTCTATGAGGCGGATTGCGGAAAAACAAAATGTCCAATTTGAAACCCGATCAGGGCATTGTACTCTATGGGAAAAATTTGAATGGTTTGGTCTGATTGAAATAGTTTTTTTTGCCCTTACCGGATGGCTGCAAAGTGTTGTGCGTGCATTGGCTGCCCGCTTTGTTATGGGGTCACTTCCATCCAGATACCCTGAGAAGAGCGCCCTTCTCTCCGTTACCTATTTTCCTTATTTGGACAAGAAGGCTGCCTCTGAGGGAAGATTTGAAAATAAGTATTTTGCTCCATTGCAGCAGGTGATGATAAGACAAAGGCGAGGTTTTTTCTGGCTTCTTATCTTTGTTCACATTGATGGTGGTTCTTTCCGAGAATCATTGAAAACAGCAAGACGTTTGGCCGATCAAGGTGAGCGTCTCGCCTTTATGGAGGAGTTTATCGGTTTCAAAGAGGCGGTTACGATTTTGGCCTGGATGATGGTCAATATTTTCCGTTATGTTCGGCTGGAGAGGAAAATCGATACGGCTGAAATGTGTGGCGGGCTTGCCGTTCATTCGTGCCTTCCGATTGTTCGTGATCTGTGGAGGCGGTCATTTTGCGGTTTGGAGTGTTTGAGGGGAATGATATCTTATCTGGCCTTCACACGCGCCCTTCGTTTTCTCCCAAAATTCAAAGAGTGTGTCTACTTGTGTGAGATGCAGATTTGGGAAAAAGCATTTGTTGCGGCGTCTCGGAACGTCTGTCCAGAGATGAAATCGATTGGGTTTGAGCATACTTCTGTTTCGAAGAATTATACGTTTTTCAAGCACGCACCCTCTGAAATTGATTCCAGTAATCAACCTGACGGGATTCCGCTCCCCCATGTTCTTGCCTGTAACGGACGGCTGGCGAAAAAACAGCTTGCCGAATCAGGTTACTCTGGCCTGATCGAAGTTGAGGCGTTACGGCAACTTCACCTCTCTGGGGATCTTCCGCTTGAAACGAGAAATCGGGGTGCCCTGCACATCTTACTTGTGGCAGGTTCGATCGTTCGTGAGGAGACAAAGGCTCTGCTTTCTTTTATTAACGAATCCTCGCCAGACCCTGAAAAATGGGAGGTATGGTTAAAGGGGCACCCTTCCATGCCTATGGATGTTCTTTTAAGGGAAATGGAAATCGATCCCTCCCAGATGGGTTGGGTTGTCAAAGAGGGAGATATCCGGCCCTTTTTGGGGGTGGCTGAGGTTGTTGTCGTTCCGACGAGTACAGTTGCGATTGAGGCACTTGCCTTTGGGTGTGAGGTGGTTGTCCCGGTATTTAGTACTTTCTTTTCCATGAGTCCTCTTTTGGGTTTTGATCATTTCTGCCGGAAGGTTTACAGGTCTGAGGAGTTTGAGACTGCACTCGAAGATTATCTGAAAAACGGTCCAGCCGTCGGTGCTCAGGATAAAAAGGATTTCGTCCATGATTATTGGCATCTTGATTCTGGTTTGCCTAGATGGAAGGAACTTCTTGAATTTGAATGTCATCACGAAAGGGATATGTGAATAGATTGCCCAAAGATCATCCGAACGTCATTCTTGTTATACTAGATTCAGCCCGAAAGGATATGTTCGGTTGTTATGGTAGTTCTGATGGGCTCACGCCGAATATAGATGCGCTCGCGGAAGGGGGTCTTAAGCTCCAGGATCACTACGCTGCAGCGTGCGGTTCTGCTCCGGCACATGTAAGTATTTTTTCAGGGCAGCATCCTGTCCGTCATAAAGTGCTGCACAATTTGTCCGAAATGAAAAACGATCTGGTAGCGGTGCCGTTACTCCTTCGACAACTCGGGTATAAATGTTTTGGCCACTGTAAGGCTAGCTTTACTCCTCCAGCGGGATATGAAGATCTGTTTGGGTTTGATGAAATGAAATATCCGGGAGCGGGAAAAACTTCTGCTCGAAAGTCCCTACGGGGAATGTTGGCCGATCGTTTGCGTGGGTTCCCGATTCTTTATCATTCCTTAAAGCAGCTGTATGAAAAATTTAGCGGAGATGAAGGGATGATTCGCGCTTCTGCAGCCATCCACGATGGGCGTGACTCGTTGAACTATTTGCGTCACCAATTGGAAAAATTCAAGGATAGGGAGCCGATATTTGCTTATACGACACTCCTTCACCCTCATATGCCTTATTGCCCGCCGAAGTCTTTCTGTGATCGCGTTTTCAAAGGTCTACGTCCTCATCCTCTTAGCTTCAAGATTATGCGTAACATTCATGCCTATGTGAATGGCGACTTCGGTCCTGCTGATGAGGCGATGGAGTCGGTGCGGAAGTTTTATCAGGCTGACCTCCTTTATGTAGATCACATTTTGGGGGAATTCATTAAAGAGCTGAATCGAAGGGGAATCTTAGAACATTCAATTCTGGTTGTGACATCAGATCATGGAGAGGTATTAGGAGAGTATGGGTATTTGAATCACGGAAATATGGTTTGGGAGGAACTCCTCGCTACGCCCGCCATTATCTCCGCGCCGGGGCGATTGAAGGAAGGTATGGTTATTTCTGACCTTACTTCGGCGCTCGATCTTATGCCAACTATTTTTGACCTCCTTGGTGAGGGGGATTGGCTCAGGGAACAGACGATACTTGATGGGAAATCGGTCCTCTCGCAGGGAGGAGAGGCGGACAATCGATTCCTGGTTGTGGACTCACCACCCGCTGTTTTACCGGAACGGTATAAGAAATATCCCAGGACATTGTTTGAGTTGAGTATCATCCGGCGCGCCATTCGAACAGCTTCATATAAATATATCTGGCAGTCCGATGGAAGATGCCAACTCTATCGTACTGGTGACTCTGAATTGGAAGAAAATAATTTGTATACTTCTAAGCCTCAAGTAGCAACGAAAATGCATGAAAAAATGGTTCGTTTTTATCAGGAAATGAATCCAAGTTTCCAAATGGATCAGTACCCTGTACCTCTTAGTAAAAAAGTGGCCGCGAAAATGACAGACCCAAGGATTCGTCAGGAGCTTCAGCGGCTTGGGTATCTTTGAAGTGTCTACGAAATGAGTCGATATCTCGTTACGGGAGGTGCAGGTTTCATTGGATCGGCCATCGCAGAGAAATTGATCAAGCGCGGCGATTCCGTTTTGGTATTGGATAATCTTTCAACAAGCGTTCGAGGTAATATTCCTTCCAAGGCAGAGATAATTGAAGGAGATCTGGCCAACCCTGGGGTGTTCGATCGCCTTGATCCGAAAGGGGTGGAGGCTGTTCTTCATCTGGGCGCCCAGTCTTCGGGTGAAATATCTCACGAAGATCCTGTTCACGATTTTGATGTCAACGCCCGAGGAACGCTTCTTCTTCTCAGGTGGTGTGAGTGCTACGGAATCCGGCGTTTTCTTTACGCTAGTTCCATGGCGATTTACGGCCCATCCGAAGGTCCTCTCAGCGAGGACACCCTGCCTCGGCCCCACTCTTTCTATGGTGCTTCTAAAATTGCGGCAGAGGGGTATGTGAATCTATTTGGAAGAAACGGAGGGCGTCCGACTATTTTTCGGATGTTCAACGTTTATGGGCCGGGCCAAAATATCGGGAATCTCAAGCAGGGCATGGCCAGCATCTACCTGGCATATCTGCTCCGCGGTGAATCCATCCTCGTCAAAGGTTCTTTTGATCGATACCGCGACTTTGTCTATGTGGACGACATGGCGGAAGCCTGGCTTGCCGCCCTGGATTCACCGGCTTCCGTCGGTG
>CAMYJL010000203.1 GCA_947258645.1 uncultured Nitrospinota bacterium | reverse complement strand
AAACTACCTAAACGAAAAAACGGAAATTTTATTTGATTCATTTAGATTCACTTGGAGTGAGTATGGGTGCAACAACAAGGCGATGGCACATAGGATATTTCACTAGGGTATCATCGGAAAATTGAAGGCGAAGTGGCCAAAAAGGACCACGAATCCGTCGTGTAAACAGCGGTGTAATAGTGGCCCACATCAACAGGGGCGGGGTGGATCTGGTTGCCATGACGACTCATGGGCGGACCGGGCCTGCCCGGATGGTGATGGGCAGCGTCGCGGAACAGGTGGTCCGTCATTCCGACGTGCCCGTGCTCTTGTTCCGGGCATCCGAATCAATTGCGACCAATGAAGAATAATACCCAGACCCCGCCGTGTAAGCGCCAAAAGGAGACACGATGAAAAAGTTTGAGCCGAAGAAAATCCTGGTGCCGGTGGATTTCTCGGAATTCAGTGCGGAGGCCTTGCAATCTGCGGCCGGGATTGCCGAATTGCGGGACGCCAAGCTCACCATCATGCATGTGATGATTGAGCCGGAGACCTCCGTCCCCTACGAGGTTTATATCGACTGGCAAACGGTCAAGGACGACATGAAGACGGACGCCGAGAAGATGCTCAAAGAGATGACGGAAAAGGCGGGCGTCAGCGGTATCTCGGAGCGTGTACTGGTTTGGGGGGAGCCCGCTCACCTCATCACGGACACGGCGAAGAGCGGCAACTTCGACTTGATCGTCATGGCCACGCATGGCCGAACGGGGCTGCCCCGCCTGTTCTTTGGAAGTGTGGCCGAGAAGGTCATCCGGCAAGCATCCTGCCCGGTTCTCGTGATGCGGGGAGATGAAGACGACTGACTCATCGCGCCGTCTCTCCACAATCCCTACCCGAAAGGAAAATCATGAATTGGCATTCCGTGGGTGTGGAGGAAGCCCTTCGCGCCGTGGAGACCGATCCGGAAATCGGGCTGGCGCGGGAAGAAGCGGCAAGGCGCTTCGATCGTCACGGGCCGAACGAGCTCCGGGAGACGGGCAGGAAATCGGCATGGTGCATCCTTTGGGAACAGCTCACGGCGGCGATGGTGGTCATCCTGATCGTGGCGGCAGCCATCTCCGCCCTGCTCGGCGACTTCAAGGACGCGGCCGCTATCATGGCCATCGTGGTCCTGAACGCCGTCCTGGGTCTGAGCCAGGAACTCCGCGCCGAGCGCGCGCTGGCCGCGCTCAAGAAGCTTTCCGCACCGGTGGTAAAGGTTCTCCGTGGGGGGCACATCGCGGAGATCTCCTCGCACGAGGTCGTGCCGGGCGACATCGTCCTCCTCGAGACGGGGAACCTCGTCCCCGCCGACTGCCGCCTCGTCGAAAGCGTCAACCTGCGGGTGCAGGAGGCCTCCCTCACCGGCGAATCCGTCCCCGTGGAAAAAGACTCCGCCTCGATCGCCGAAGCGGACGCGCCGCTCGGCGACCGCCGCAACATGACCTTCATGGGCACCGTCGTGACCTACGGGCGCGGCCTCGGGGCGGTGGTGGCGACTGGCATGGAAACCGAGCTGGGCGCTATCGCCGAGATGATTCAGACGGTCGAGCGCGAAGCGACCCCCCTGCAGCGAAGGCTCGCCCACTTGGCGATGGTGCTGGCGGCGGCGGCACTCGCCATCGTGGCGGTTATCTTCACGATCGGGATCCTGCGGGGGGAGGAACTCAAGCTCATGTTCCTCACGTCGGTGAGCATCGCCGTAGCCGCCGTGCCCGAGGGGTTGCCCGCCGTGGTGACGATCGCGCTCGCCCTCGGGGCCCAGCGCATGTTCGGGCGAAAGGCGCTCATCCGGAAGCTGCCCGCCGTCGAGACGCTGGGCTCGGTGACGGTCATCTGCTCGGACAAGACCGGAACCCTCACCCAGAACCGGATGACCGCCGTCATGGCGGCCGACGTCAACGGCCGAACGGATATCAAGGAGCTGCCCGAAGACGCGGCCAGACGCAGCGCTTTCATCTCCGATCATCCCGCGCTCGCCCTCGTGATCGCGGGAGGTGCGCTCTGCAGCGACGCGCGGCTGGAGAATGACGAGGATGCCAGCGGGCGGCGGCGCCTAGTGGGCGACCCTACCGAGGGCGCGTTTCTCGACGCCGCCGCGCGGCTGGGGATCGAAATGGAGGATATCGAGCGGCACCTGCCTCGCGTGGACGAGATCCCCTTCGAGTCCGAGCGCAAGCGGATGACCACCGTCCACCCGATCAAAAACCCGCATACGCAGGAAGACGGGCCGTTGGGCGCGGTTCTCGATCGGGTCCGCCGGGCCGCCGGGGTGGAGCGGGTGGCCTTCACGAAGGGCGCCGTGGACAGCCTTCTGGAGGTTTCGGCGTCGGTCTGGACCGGGGCGGGCGCGGTGCCGCTCGACGAGGCGCGGCGGAAGCGCATCGCCCGGGAGAACGAGGAGATGGCCGGCGGGGGGATGCGCGTGCTCGGGGTGGCCTTCCGGTCGCTCCGGGAAGGGGAAGGTACCGCCGAGGAGGAACTGACCTTCCTTGGCCTGCTCGCCATGGTGGACCCCCCGCGCCCCGAGGTGCACGAGGCCGTGCGCATCTGCAATGTGGCCGGGATGCGGCCCATCATGATCACGGGAGATCATCCGCTCACGGCCGAGACCATCGCCCGCGAACTTGGGATTGGAGGGGAGGCGGCGGCGATCACGGGCCGCGAACTCTCGCGGATCTCCGCGGCGGAGCTCAAGGAAAAAGTGGCCGATACAGCCATCTTCGCCCGTGTCTCGCCCGCCCACAAGCTCGACATCGTCGAGGCGCTCCAGTCGCGGGGGGAGATCGTCGCTATGACCGGCGACGGGGTGAACGACGCACCCGCCCTCCGCAAGGCGAACATCGGGGTGGCGATGGGCATCACCGGAACCGACGTGGCCAAGGAAGCCTCCGACATGGTGTTGATGGACGATAACTTCGCTACCATCGTCGCCGCCGTGCGCGAGGGGCGGATCATCTACGACAACATCCGCAAGTTCATCCGCTTCCTGCTCACCTGCAACACGGGCGAGCTATGGGTATTGCTGCTCGGCCCTCTGATGGGAATGCCCCTGCCGCTTTTGCCGCTGCAGATTCTGTGGATGAACCTGATCACGGATGGCGTTCCCGCGCTGGCGCTGAGCGTGGAGCCCCCCGAGCGCAACGTGATGGGACGGCCGCCCATCCGGCCGACGGAGAGCGTCTTCTCCCGGGGGATGGGCCGCGACGTGCTTTGGGTTGGGCTGATGATCGGGATGTTCTGCCTGGGCGTCGGATGGGAGGCCTGGCGCGAGGAGCGCGCCACCTGGCAGACCATGCTTTTCACCACGCTCACTTTCTCCCAGCTGACCTATGCCCTCTCCGTCCGATCAGAGCGCGACTCCATTCTGCACATCGGATTGGGGTCGAACCGGAGCATGCTGATCGCGCTGATCGTATCGGTGGGGCTGCACCTCTCGCTGGTCTACACGCCCTTCCTGCAAGACATCTTCCGCACTGTGGCCCTCTCGACGACCGAGCTCGTCGTGTGCCTCGCGGCAGGTTTCCTGGTGCTGATCATCGCGGAGGTGGGAAAGCGGGTATTAAATGTACGGGAGCCATCGGAGGTGGTTCTTTCCTAATTGTAGTCAGAAAAAATTAAACCGTGTATGGCGAATTAACAATCAAGCGGTTGTGGGCGTCTAAAACTGACCAATGCTAGGAGACCCCCACGGAAATTTTCCCTTTTTCGTGCGGATCGGATGGCGCTTCCCAGCGGCGTTTTCGAGTTTATTCAAGTTGGGCGCCTGACGAAACAGTGGGCTTTGTAGGAATCCTGAAATCCCTCTAGCTTCCCTTCCAAACGGCGTGGGAGCTTAGGGGGGCTGGCATTCAGGTGCAAGGCGACGAAAGACCTAAATTAAAGACAAAATTATTCATTCGCCATACGGAGGTCTTCGGGTAAAATAAAAGCCCCCGGAAGAACAAAATCCGGGAGCGTTATGGCGAGAACCCTTATCACGCCACCGAAGGAGTCTCTCAGACCCCTCCACTAATAATATTAGTCCTCAAATAAAGAAAAGCAATAGTTCTGACTATAGGTACAAAAAATGTTGCGGATTTGAAGCGTCCTTCCTGAAAAAACCCATTTCCCGCCTCTTCTTACCACACATTTTGGCCGATTTTGGCTACTTGGTCCCTCCCAATAAAGGAAGCGTCCTTGGGTGAAACTGAATCCTAGGCCGAAAGCTTCAGTTCGATCCTATCTACGGCAAATTTCTAACCAAGCAGCAATTGTCGTCTAACGAGTAATTGCCATGTACGCCCCCTTTGCCGATCCAGCGTTTCGTCTGCACTACTTTGGCCTCTTCTGTTACGAGCCACTGCACGGCTCGCTCATTGATCCGAAACCTCCGGGGCATCTTACGGACGGCTCCCAATAGGATCCGTAGGATGGGCCAACCCACGACAAGTATGGCATTTGTCCCAACGTGCAGGGAAACATGGCTTCCGAGCAGTCGCGCCAATTGCGCCTGAGTTTCGACCACATTTTCATCCCTTATCTCCGTACCCTTCGAAAGATGGCTGATTCTAGGCATTCTCACTGGAACCGAACTCATCCATCGGACTGGTAATCAATCTCGCCCGGAGGCATGCCCGTGACTACTTTTTTCTCCGGCCTGTCTGAGGTCGCACACTTGGTTGTCAGCATCGAGCCTGAAAAACTCTGAAAACCATCTCAATATCTGATTGCGAGCTAAACGGGAGGGCATTGAAATGCTTCAAGAATATCGTTTCCGAGAGGAAAAAGTTTCAAAAATTAATGGGAGATTCATATTGGGGTTGGGATCCGGAAAAAAGAAAATTCTGGCAAGCGAAATAATTTTTGGAACCAGGGAGGCCTTCAGCACGATTAACTAGCTAAGGAATGAGTTTTTCTGAAATGCAGGAATATCTGTTGAAAAACAAGGCCTTAACTGGTTGCTGGATATTTGGCCACTCCATATTTCAACCATCTTGTCCAACTTAAGGACGGATTGCGAAATGAATATGAGTTTAAGACGAAGATTCGGCCCTGTGATTTTTTCCGCCTTCATTTTTATCCTGGCGGGTTGTGGGCCTGGAGGATTTATCCTGCCTCCTCGAGAAGGTCCAGTTGGAGAAAAACACACACCGGTAATTGAGGCCATCGCCGGCCAAAATGAAATCGGAACTGACCAACTCTGGAAAATTTACATCCATGCCACGGACCCGGATGGCGATATTGACAAAATATGGGTGTTCTTCTCCCAACCAGGCACGGGCGGCTACCCGAACTATCCCCTGGTGCTGGAAAACCCGATGAAGGAGCTCAATGGTGCTGTTTTGACCTGGACACGTCTTGCCGGCTCGGGCATCCAATCGGGACTCATTTACGCCAGCGTTGAGATCAGAGTGGAGGACCGCGCCGGAAACATGAGCGAAATAAAGAAACTTGAATTCACGCTCAGTTCTTTTGGTCCGGAAGATAAATTCATCCCGCCTCCACCCTTCAACAAGGACCTCGTGTACGGGCAGGTAGAATTTCCCATTCAGTCCGAAGACGATCTGTTGGGAGATGATGATGACCGGGACGATTAATCTTAAAAAAAATCGTGTAAATTAAATCACAATGTATAAAGGGAGGCGGGTATTTCCATTTAGGCATGACGGATGTCGACATGATGCCAGAGGAGCCGAAAAGGCCTAAGGACCTGTTTTGTACAACGGGGAGAAAAGTGTTTTCGCTTGGGGATTCGGTAAGGTGGTTGGCTTAATTCATCGAGGCGACTGCCCAATCTAAATCAAATCCGGCTTCGGCGCCAAATCGATCAATTTCTTAATGCTTCCATCGCGGGAGCGGAGGATGGCATGAAAGCCTATCTAACGTATACTCCAACGAAACCGGCGCGAATCCTAGTTGTGGAGGATGAGACGGATTCGGCGTATGTTATCCGATCGCTACTGGAATATGATGGATACGTTGTTGAAGTCGCTACAGACGCCACCTGCGGCATCGCGGCATTTTCCGATTCACCACACGATCTGATAATCACCGACTTGGCCATGCCTGGCAGAAGCGGGATGGATCTGGCCCGAGAAATCAAAAAAGCTTGTCCTGGCACACCAGTGATCCTCCTCACAGGCTGGCAGGTTGTAATGGGGCCAGAGCAAATTACCGAATGCGGGATCAGCCGGATTCTGATAAAACCAATTAAAAAGAAAGCATTATGCGAAAATGTTTTGCATCTATCGAGTTTTCATCCCGGAAACCGCACCTTACCCAAATCGCCGAAGCACGCTCCGCAGTCACGTTCGGTCTCTTTTACAGCGAGTTGGCGCCGCACGGCAGATGGGTGAGCGTCGATCGGCATGGATGGGTCTGGTATCCAAACGATGTCTCCCCGGGATGGCGTCCCTATTCCTATGGCCGCTGGGTCTACACCGAAGACTATGGATGGACCTGGATTTCGGACTGGGAGTGGGGATGGGGTCCTTTCCACTACGGCCGATGGTACCTTGACGACATTTATGGGTGGGTATGGATGCCGGGAACGGAGTGGGCGCCGGCCTGGGTGATGTGGCGATCCGGTGGAGGCTATATCGGATGGGCTCCCATGCCTCCCGCGGTCATTATCCCGCGACATGGAGGCCGGATTCATGCAGGGATATATGTTTCGTGGTGGTCGTTTGTCCCTGGTCCACGGTTCGCCTCCGCCAGAATCAACCGGGTTATCCTGGCTCCTGCGCAGAACGTGACCATCCTCAGCAAAACCACCAACATCACCCAGTACAATATCGTCAACAACCGGGTCGTGAACAAGAGCATCTCCCGACAAACGGTCGAGAAAGTGAGCGGGAAAAAAATAGTGGCACGCCGGGCTGTCGAGGCGAACAGAATTGTTTCGCCCGGCGGACACATTCAAAGGGATCGGGTCAATCTGTATCGGCCGGGCATCTCCAGGGGGCCGGCCAACCTGGCTCCTCCACGGAGCGCGATCACCTCCTCGCCGCCCCCTCGCATGTTGAGAAGGTCCGAAGAAGAGCGGCGCACTGGGCCCAGAACGGCACAGCCGCCAGAGCCCAAAACTCAAGGGAGCAGAAAAATAGAAGAGCCGCGCACCCGGACAATACCGGGTGAACCGCAAAGACCCACACCCGAAGGAAGCAGGAAAATAGAAGAGCAGCGCACCCGGCCAATACCAGGTGAACAAGAGCGGCCCGATTTGCCGCCCAGTCCTCAAAAAGAAAAACCGAATCTGGGGGAATCCCCGAGGAGAGAAAAATCGGCTCCGCGGAGAGCCGATCCTTCCAGGAGAGCTCCTAGTGGCGATGCGCCAAGGGGTCGCAGGATACCGCGATGAATTCTTTCAACTCAGGAACCGGATTTATGAAAGGATCTAAAGCGATGAAAGGGAATGTGGGCCTTTGGATTGATCATCGTGAGGCCATTGTCGTGGGGATCGACAAATCCGGTCGCGAGTCCATCCATCATATCAAATCGAATGTCGAGAGAAGAACCCGGCTAGCGGGAGGATCGCGTACAAATACGCTTTACGGTCCTCAAGGTGTGGTTTCGGAGCAAAAGCGGGATCAGCGGCATCTACGGCATTTAGACGTTTACTATGAAAGCGTCGTAGATGTTCTCAAGGACGCGACCTCATTTCGGATCTTTGGCCCGGGAGAGGCAAAGCGCGAACTCAAGAAAAAAATTGAGAGCAACAAGAGCCTGGCCGGCCGACTGTCCGGGATAGAGTCTGTGGACAAGATGACCGAGCGGCAAATTGTGGCGAAGGTCAAGGAATACTATCGGCCTGGGCGTTCAGGCTAACAAAGAGAGTGATGCCGTGGGATTCAGTTTTTCGAAGTGCCATATTGGGGAAATATATTTCAATTAGTCTTTAGATAATCTCTTCATTCGGGTGTCAATCATGGGATGGTATTTAGGAGAGATGCGAAAAAATTGGGGTTTGAGTCACGAAGACCTGGCCGAATTCGATGTCATCCGGATGAGCACCAATTGCCAGAATATTCATCAGCAGCTCCTTATGATTTCTCTTGATTGTTCTATGCCGCAATTGAAGAGTATATCAATCGCGCTTAAATATGGAATGAATTTTCCATGTAATTGAGGATAATGCGGAAATGCAAATTCCTGCCATATAAGGTTTATTCCATTTTGTTCAAATAACTCAGGGGCAAGATAATTTCTCGAACCAGTGCCGGAGAGATAGGTTGTGGCCCCTACTTGTTTTAGGATGTTTATCAGCCGCTCATTCTTTTGACCGGTAACGGCCAGAGAGCTTGCCATCTGAGAGTCGATCTTGATATCAAAGAGATCCATGAGCATGTTTATGGAGCT
>CAMYJL010000202.1 GCA_947258645.1 uncultured Nitrospinota bacterium | reverse complement strand
CCTCCTGGCGGGACCCCTTATCGTTCTCTATGAAATCAGCGTCGTGGCGGCCCGGCTCATCGTCAGACGAAAGAAGCGGGACGCCGATAAGGAAGAGGAAGAAGACGATGAAACCGATTGGGATGAAGACGAATGATCGCGCCTGACCCCCGGGGGGCGCTGGCCCCCGCCGACCGGATAATCTGCGCGCTCGACCTCCCCTCCCTCGGCGAGGCCCTCCGGCTGGTGGACACCCTGGAGGGGCGCATCCGCTGGTACAAGATCGGGATGGAGCTGTTCACGCGGGAAGGCCCGCCCGTCGTGGAAGCCGTCCTTCAGCGCGGCGGGGGCGTTTTCCTCGATTTGAAGTATCACGACATTCCGGCAACCGCCGAGCGGGCGGTCGAGGCGGCGGGGGCCTTGGGCGTATCCCTTCTCACCGTTCATGCGGCGGGCGGTCCCGCCATGCTCGAAGCGTGCGCCAGAGGGCGCGACCGCTGTAAGACGCCGCCGGCAATCCTCGCCGTCACCGTCCTGACCAGCCTCGATGCGGAAGCCCTGGCGGCCATCGGCGTCGGGCGTCCGGTCGAGGAACAGGTTCTCGCGGCCGCCGCCCTGGCTAAAGAGGCCGGGCTGGACGGCATCGTCGCCTCCCCACGCGAGGTGGCCAAATTGCGGCCCGCACTGGGCGGGGACATGCTCATCGTGACGCCGGGCGTGCGCCTGGCCTCGGGCACGCACGACGATCACGCCCGGGCGGAGACCCCCCAGACGGCCATCTCAGACGGCGCCGACCTGCTCGTCGTCGGCAGGCCGATTCGCGATGCGGCGGACCCGAAGGTCGCGGCCCAGGTGTTCGCGCAGGCCGTCGAACAGGGCGCGAGCTTTTCGAAAAAATAAGCCGCCCCGGCACAGGCGCAGCATTCATGTCTGATCACACCGAACGAATCCATTTGCAGATAGAGGGCCGGGTGCAGGGGGTCTTTTACCGGGCCAGCGCCCGCGAGAGGGCGCACGATCTGGGACTCACCGGATGGGTCCGGAACCGGCCGGACGGCAGGGTCGAACTTGTGGCCGAAGGTCCGCGCGAGGCGCTGGAGTCTCTGCTGGCGTGGTGCCGCAAGGGACCTCCGCTGGCGCGGGTGGACAGCGTGGAGGCCGACTGGGGCGCTCCGACCGGAGAGCATTCCCCGTTTGAGGTGAGGTAGGGAAAAGGCGGATTAAACCCCGGTGTACCCCGTCCAGAAGATCAGATACGCCGAAATTACGGAGAGATAGTTCGAAATCAGCAGGAGCCCTACCGTGAGCAGCATCACGCTGCTGCCCAGTTCCACCGCGCGGAAGTGCCTGCGGAAGGACTGATAGAAGCGGAAGAAATACCCCACACCCAAGCCGCTCAGCAGAAAGGGAAGCCCCAGCCCGAGCGAATAGCTCGCGAGCAGGACCACGCCCTGCGTGGCGTTTTCCTTCGTGCCGGCGTACAGGAGGATGCTGCCGAGGATGGGGCCGACGCAGGGCGTCCAGCCGGCGGCGAAGGTCACGCCCACGAGAAAGCTTCCCGCCCAGCCGGCGGGCTTGCTGTTCATGGATATCCGCTTTTCCTGGGACATGGCGGGAAAGTAAAGCGCCGCCGTCACGTAGAGACCGATCGCCAGAAGCACGCCTCCCAGCGTGGGCATTCCGAATTTGCTCCCATACACCCCCGCCGCAAGCGTCAGCCCCGCGGTGCCGGCTCCCAACGTGACGGGCAAACTCATCAGCATGGATTGCATCCGGAACTCCAGCGCCCGATCGCCTATATAAAGGCCGAACATGGTGATCAAAATGCCGCCTGCAATCCGGATTCCGTCCTGGTAGGAAAAAAGGAGATTGCCGAGGTAGGAAACACTCGCCCCGAGGGCAACGAAGACGAAAGAAAATCCCAGGATGAAAAAGACCGAGTTCAGGAGGATGAGGGTGCGGACGCCTTTCTGATCCCCTCCTTCTTTAATGTCCTCATAGGTCAACCCCGTGAGGTAGGAAAGGTAGCTCGGGAACAGGGGGAGGACACAGGGCGACACGAAGCTCAAAACGCCCGCCAAGAAGGCCAAACCTATCGAAACGCTGTCCGGTGCCATTCATTACCTCCATAAGCGGCCTGGAAACCTGTCGATCTCAAAACTTCACCTATTTTACCATGACCCGGGCAAAAGCCGTCCCCCCCGATACCGGGAGCCCAGTCACAAAATACCTGTAATTCCCCGCCTTGACGAAGGCAGTGCTCGCCGTCCCCCCGGAGGCGAAGGCCGCGCTGACGTATGTCCCGTCCGGAGCCAGAAAGAAGAGCGTCGGAGAGCGGGTCGATCTATTGAGGTTGGCCCCTTCGTTAAAGACCACGGAGGAGTAGCTGTCGGTCGCGTTGTACCAGATGACCGTCGTCCCCGGCTGGATCTCCAGGTTCTGGGGAAATACGCCGTCGGGGTCGATGCGGACGACCCGGTATTTCCCGAATCCGGGCAGTTGCTTCCCTTCCGGTGAAGCCTGGGATTTTTCCTCTTTGGCCGGTGTGTCAGCTGGCCGGAATTTCCCCTTTTCGGCTGGGGCTCCGTCCGCCGGGAGAACCCCACCTCCCGCCAGCCACCCCAAAAAGGCCAGCATCGGAAATAACACCAGGAAACGGCGGAAATTCCCCTTCCCTAATCTGCAAATAATCAAACCTTTCGCTCCTCGGGCACAGAAAACGGATTGTGAATCTCAATAGTGTCCCCGCGTCCTGGCCCCGTCGAGATTATCCAGACCGGCTTCCCGATGATGCGCTCCAGGTGGCCGATGTATTCCCTCGCCCGCTCGGGGAGGTCGTCCAAGCTGCGCGCGCCCGCCGTGGGCGCCAGCCAGCCCGGGAAATCCTCATAGACGGGAACACACCGCTCCAGAATGGTCGCCTCGGCCGGAAATATCGTGATGCGCTCCCCGTTCATCTCATAACCGATGCAGACGCGGATGGTTTCCTGATTATCGAGGACATCCAGCTTCGTCACGACGATGGCGTCGGCTCCCGTCACCTGAATGGCGTGGCGAGCCGCCACCGCGTCGAACCAGCCACATCTTCTCGGGCGGCCGGTCGTGGCGCCATACTCGCCTCCCTCGGCCCGCAGGCGCTCTCCCTCATCGCCATGAAGCTCGGAGGGGAACGGCCCCTGTCCCACCCGGGTGCAGTAGGCCTTCATGATGGCGATGATGGTGTCCACTTTCCCAAGCGGCATTCCCAGACCACTGAGCGCTCCGCCCACGCCGGTGTTGCTGGAGGTGACGTAGGGGTAGGTTCCCATGTCCAGATCCAGGAGAATTCCCTGGGCGCCTTCGAGGAGAATTTGTTTTCCCGACGTGATCGCCTCGAGAATCTCGGCGTCCGTATTCCGGACGAGAGGCTTCAGTATTTCACGGACCTGCCCGCATACTTCCATGATGTGATCTTCTTCGAAGGCTTCGAGTTCTTCCCGGGAAAGGGTGATCCCGCTGAGGAGGCGCTTCTTGATCGCCAGGCTCACGCGCACGCGTTCGGAGAGAACTTTTTCATCGTACAGATCGCACACCCGGACGCCCAGCCGGGCCGCCTTGTCCGAGTAGGCGGGTCCAATCCCCCGGCCGGTGGTCCCGATCCGGTTGACGCCGAGGAGCTCTTCCATGTGCGCGTCGATGACCTTGTGGTAGGGCATGATCATATGCGCGCGCTTTCCGATCACGAGGTTGCTCCCCACCTCGATGCCGCTGGCGCGAAGCTGTTCGATCTCCTCCACCAGCGCGATCGGATCCACCACCACGCCCGAACCGATGATGCAGCGCACGTCCGGATGAAGAATCCCCGTCGGGATGAGATGGAGGATGAACTGTTTGCCGTCCACCACAACCGTATGGCCGGCGTTGGCCCCGCCCTGGTAGCGGGCGACCACATCGGCGCGGCCGGCGAGGAGGTCAACCACCTTGCCCTTGCCCTCGTCGCCCCACTGGCCCCCGACGACTGAAAGTACGCTCATCCCTGCTCCCCCCGCATTCCAATTTTCCCGGGAAGTTCTGCCAGCGAAAAACCGCCGATCTCCTTTCCGGCGGGTTCCAGTATCCGAATTCTTTCCGGTTTTTTCCCGTCCCGATCGACAACGAGACACCGGCCCACCCCGGCCTGCCGGGCATATTCGAGAGAATCGGCCAAGTCTCGCCGGATGATGTCCCGGGCCACGCGCCAACCCAGGCCCCTGAGCTCCCGGGCCAGCGTGATTCCGATCCGCTTCTCGCGGGTCGAGTCAATCACGAGAAAATCCGCCGCCAGGCCGTTCATCTCGTCATCGGGCGCCACCCGCAACAACTCATCGAGGTCGATGGCAATCCCCGTGCCGAGCGCGTCCGTTCCATATCGTCCCACGAGCCGATCATAGCGGCCACCGCCGCAGACGGGGTATCCCGACCCCTCGACAAACCCCTCGAAGAGGACGCCGGTGTAATAATCGAAGTCCCGAAAATCGCTCAGATCATAGATAACCCGGTCGGCCAGCCCGTACATCTCGAGCATCCGCTGCACCTGCCCCAGCTCTTTGACGGCCTTCCTTGATGCGGCGTTTTTCACCTTCTTCCCGGCCCGCGCCAATATTTCCTTTCCGCCGAAAAGCTCCGGCAGATCGAGAAAGACGCGCGCATCTCCGGATTTCGAGGGCAGCTTGGCAATCAGACTCTCCAGGCCCGAGGCGTCACGACGCGATACGGCATCGAGCAGTTCATCCTGCCGGCTGTCACTCAGGCGCAACTCATCGAGAAGTCCCCGGATAAAAGCCGAATGGCTCAGCGACATGCGGATGTTCTCGACGCCGTTTTGCTCAAGGCATTCCACCGCGATGGCGATCATCTCGACATCCGCCTCGAGCGAAACGAGCCCGATCAGCTCGACTCCGGCCTGCCAGAATTCGCGCTGGAGCACACCGGCGACATGGGCATGCCGGAAGACGTTCGTCGCATAACTCAGGCGCAGGGGACGGGGATGATCCGCGAGGGTCGTCCCCGCCAGGCGGGCGATCTGGGGCGTCACGTCGGAGCGAAGCGCGAGCAGGCCGCCCGTCTCCCGATCCACGAGACGGAACGTCTGGGCGTCGCGCACCTGCCCGCCGGCCCCGGGTTCGTACAGATCGAACGCGGGCGTTACGATCTGGCGAAACCCCCACCGGGCGAACACTTCGAGAAGCCGGGTTTCGACCCGTCTCTTGCGTTCCGCCTGATTGGGGAGAAATACCTTCGACCCCGCCGGCATCGCCTTTTCCAGCTGCTCGCCATTCATCGAACGGCCATCCTCTCGCTCGCGCCCATTACAGCTTCACGAGATGAGCGGTGAGAATATTCGAGATGGATCGAATCTCGTCCATGACTTCATCCGGAATGGGGTCGTCCACAGCGACCACGGCGACGGCCCGATCGTTTTTCTTCGTCCGTCCGAGCTGCATACCGGCGATGTTGATGTTGTGGTCGCCCAGCACGGTTCCGATGATTCCGATCATGCCGGGGCGATCTTCGTTGGTAAAGACGAGCATGTAGCCCTCGGGGATCGCGTCCACGCTGAACTGGTCGATGCGCACGATGCGGGGCTCACCCTCATGAATAAACGTGCCCGCCACGGAGCGCTCCCCTTCGTCCGTCACCACCTTGAGCTCGATCAGGTTCGTATAAACCGGCATCTCGCTCCGGGAGGTGGTGACGACCTCGATCCCCCGCTCTTTGGCCAGATGGGGTCCGTTGACGAGGTTCACCCGGGCGCCGCTCATGAAATGGCCCAGAATCCCCTTGAGCGCCGCCGCCGACAGCGGGCCCATCGCATTTTCGAGCGGGCCGCCGTAAGTCACTTCGAGCCTCTTCAGGCCGCCGCCCGCCAGTTGGGCCAAAAAGCTGCCCAGCCGCTCGGTCAGGTCAAGGTAGGGTCCGATCCGCTCCATATCCTCGGCGCTCAGGGAGGGGAGGTTCACGGCGTTTTTCACGGAACCCTTCGTCAGATAGGAGACGACCTGCTCCGCCACGCTGATGGCGACGTTCTCCTGGGCCTCTTCGGTGGAAGCGCCCAGGTGGGGCGTGCAAATGACATCGTCCCGGCCGACGAGCAGGCTTTCCTCCCCCGGCGGCTCGACTTCATATACGTCCAGCGCGACACCCGCCACCTGGCCGCTATCCAGCGCATCGGCCAGTGCCGCTTCGCTCACCAGTCCGCCGCGGGCGCAATTGATGATCCGCACCCCCCGGCGCATCTTCGCAATCTCCTCAGCGCCGATAAGCCCGGTCGTCTCCGGGGTTTTGGGGACGTGAAGCGTGATGTAGTCCGACTGGGCAAGCAGCTCGTCAAAAGAGACGGGCTTCACGCCGCGCTTTTCGGCCGCCTCGGCGGAGATGAACGGGTCGTAGGCGATCACGTTCATGTCCAGGTTTCCCGCCAGGCGGGCCACGATCGAGCCCACGCGGCCCAGGCCGATAACGCCGAGCGTCTTGGCCGAAAGCTCGCTGCCGACGAATTT
>CAMYJL010000201.1 GCA_947258645.1 uncultured Nitrospinota bacterium | reverse complement strand
TCGTCCACGCCCAGAACACCCGGAAGGCGAAGCCCCCCGTCGTCGTCTTCTTCGACGGGCTCGATGTCACGAAGGAGCTCCAGTTCATGCGCGGGGTGGAGGACATCGTCCGGCGGGGAATGAGCGTTCTCGTCATGGACGGCCCCGGGACGGGCGAGGCCATTCGCTTCCGCAAGATCTATCTGCGCCACGACTATGAGGTCGCCGGCTCGGCTGCGCTTGACTATCTTGAGAAGCGGAAAGACGTGAACGCGAAAAAGGCCGCCGTCATGGCCATCAGCCTCGGCGGCTACTACGCGCCCCGCATCGCCAGCATGGAGAAGCGCTTCAAGGCCTGCGTCGCCTGGGGGGCGATATGGGACTATTACGCCACCTGGAAAAAGCGCATCGACCAGCGGTTCAAGACCGAGCTCTCCGTGCCGGGCCATCACATCGAATGGATTCTGAACGCCAAAAATCTCGGCGACGCCCTGGAAAAACTCGAGGGCTTCCGCCTCGACGGCGTGGTGCAGAAGATGCGCTGTCCATTTCTGCTTGCCCATGGCGCCGACGATACCCAGATACCGATGCGTGACGCCCGCGCGCTGTTCAAGGCCGTCGGTTCGAAGGACAAGACCATGAAAGTCTTCACGGTGGCCGAAGGCGGCGCGCAGCACTGCATGCGCGACAACATGACCCTCGGGACAACCTACATGTACGACTGGCTTCAGGAGAAACTTGGGGCTTGATTCTCTGATTCCTCCAAACCCTCATCCGGCGGAACGGCGTCCGATTCTTCGCTCCGCCGCTGGAGAACGATCGATGGCGAGAAAACCCAAAGCGCTGGCGAAGGCCACCTGGTTCACCTACTTCCCGGACGACTACCGCTGGTCGGCCGCCGTCAGCATCATGTATTCTTCCGCCTACTGGGGATCGGCGACCATGGGCGAGATTGATCAGGTGGGCCGCCGCCTGATGAAGCACGTCGGGGATGATAACGCCTGGTTTCGCGAATGGACGAAATTGGCCGACCGCCTCCGGGCGCAAGGCATGTCGGAGGCGCGCAAGAAAAACAACCTCACCGCCGCCGGTCTGTTCCGGCGCGCCTGCATGTACTATCAGAGCGCCGAGCGCTTCCGCACCCCCAAGGACAAGAAGGCGAACGACGCCTACCGCAAGGCGCTTGATTGCTTCAAACGCTTCGCTAGGCTGACCGATCGGTTCCGCATCGAGCATGTCGAAATTCCCTTCGAGAAGGGAAAGAAGCTCCCAGCACTTTTCGTCCACGCCGAGAACACGAAAAAGGCGAGGCCGCCCGCCGTCGTATATTTCGACGGGTTCGATGTCACGAAAGAGATGCAGTACATGATGGGCGCGGAAGAGCTCGTCCGCCGGGGGATCAGCGTTCTCATCGTGGATGCGCCCGGAAACGGCGAATCCATCCGCTTCCGGAAGCTCTACCTCCGCCACGACCACGAGGCCGCGGGCTCGGCCGCGCTGGACTATCTCGAAACGCGAAAGGATGTGAACGCGAAGCGCGTGGGCGTCATGGCCATCAGCCTGGGCGGCTATTACGCTCCCCGGAACGCCAGCATGGAAAAGCGTTTCAAGGCCTGCGTCGCCTGGGGCGCCCAGTGGGATTATCAGAAGGTTTGGAAGGATCGCATCGCCGCCGCCTACAAGACGGCGCTCTCCGTTCCCGGGCACCATCTGACCTGGATCTTCAACGTCAAGACGATGGAAAAGGCGCTGGTGAAGCTTGAAGGTTTCAAGCTGGACGGCGTGGTCCAGAAGATGCGCTGCCCGTTCCTCCTCCTGCACGGAGAGGACGATCAGCAGATTGGCATGAGCGTGGCGCACAAGCTCTTCAAGGCGGTCGGCTCGAAGGACAAGACCTTCAAGGTCTTCACGGGCAAGGAAGGCGGCGCGCAGCACTGTCAGGCGGACAACACTCCCCTCGGCGCCGTCTATATGTTCGACTGGCTGAAGGAGAAACTGAAGGCGTAGTCGGCGCGGCAAAAAAAGGCCTGGAAACACCAGAGCGTTTTCAGGCTTTTTTTTACAGGAAGGTTAATCCGCCATCCGCTTCATCCGCGGGTCGAGGACGTCGCGCAGCCAGTCTCCCAGCAGGTTGACGCCGAGGACGGTAAGCATGAGCGTCAGTCCCGGGAAGAGGGCGATCCACCAGGCGGTATCGAGGAAGCTGCGGCCATCGGCAAGCATTCCGCCCCAGGTCGGTGTCGGGGGAGGCACACCGAGACCCAGGAAGGAGAGGGCGGATTCGATGATGATCATGCGCCCCAGGTACAGGGTGGCGATGACGATGGTTGTGGATATGACGTTGGGGAACAAGTAGAAGAACAGGATGCGGATCGTGCTGCATCCGGCCGCCCGCGCGCCCACGACGAATTCGTTTTCCTTCAGGGAGAGCACCTCGCCGCGCACCACGCGCGCGTAGACAATCCATGTCCTCAGGGCGATGACCAATACAATGTTTTGAAGACTTGGGCCCAGAATGGCGACGAGGCTGATGGCCAACAGGATAAAGGGCACCGCCAGCGCCGTATCGATGATCCGGCTGATGACGGTGTCCACCCATCCCCCGAAGTAGCCCGCGACGATTCCGATGGTGATCCCGATCAGGCCGCTGATGAGAACGGCGGTAATTCCCACGATGAGGGAGATGCGGGAGCCCCAGATGATGCGGCTGAGAATATCCCGGCCCTGCTGATCGGTGCCGAGCCAGTAGACGCGGCCTGCCGTGTCCGTGTAACCGGGCGGCTTGATATAGCGCGCCAGATCCTGATCGACGGGGTCCAGAGGCGAGAACGCCTCGGGAATAATGGCGAACAGGACAACGATGATCAAGCAGATCAGGCCCAGGATGGCCGGAGGTCTTTTCTTCAATTCACGAATGGCCAGCTGAAAGTCGGACGGCCCGCGCGGTTCCTCATGGGCGCCTATGTGAGCGATTGCCTGAGATTGTTCAACCGCCATATCCGCTCCCGATTTTTTTTCTTAGCTGTAAGAAATTCTGGGGTCGAGCCAGGCGTAGAGAATATCCACGATCAAATTCACCCCCACGAATACGAATGCCAAAAGGGCCACCGCCGCCTGAACGATGGGGTAGTCCTGGTTGCTGATCGCGTCCACGACCAGAAAGCCAACACCCGGCCAGGCGAACACGGCCTCGGTCACGACGGTACCGCCGAGGAGGATGCCCAGCTCCAGCCCCACCAGCGTCACCACGGGGATGGAGGCGTTCTTCAGAGCGTGCCGGACGATGACGAGCCATTCGACCACACCTTTGGATCGGGCGGTGCGCACGTAGTCCATCTCGAGAACCTCGAGCATTTGCGAGCGCACGAGGCGCGTGATGCGCGCTGTCGCGTAAAGGCCCGCCGTGACGGCCGGCAGGATGATGTAGTACCATGCTTCAAAGCCCGATGTGGGAAGCCACCTGAGATAAACCGCGAAGAACATGATGAGCATCAGGCCCAGCCAGAAATTGGGCATCGATTGTCCGAACATCGAACCCACCGAGCTGGCGTGATCGATCCAGCTGTTCCGGAAAGTGGCCGAGAGAACGCCCGCCGGTATAGAGATGACGATGGCGATGATGACCGCCGTGAAGGCGAGCAGGACCGTATTGGGAAAATGTTCGAGGACGAGGCCCATCGCGGGGATTTCGTGCCGGTAGGAGAAGCCGAAGTCTCCGCGAATGACCCCCATGGTTTTGACGCTTTCCGCGGAATCGACATCGGTCGTTCCGGATTTCTCAATCTTCTGCTTGGTGCCGAGAATGGAATCAACCATGTCGGTGCCTAAAATGAATTTGGAGAACTGAACGTAGAGGGGCTGGTCGAAGCCCATCTCCTTGGCGAAGGCGGCCACCTCTTCTTCGGTGGATTCCAATGGCATCAGGATCGCGGCGGGATTGCCCGTGATCTGGAGCATCGAAAAGACGATGACCAAAATGGCGGAAAAAACGATCAGGCTTTGAAGTAATCGGCGGATGATGTAGGCGCGCATGATATCCCCAGCAGGCCATTTCTCGTGGCCTTTCGGTACCGGTTTGCTCCGGACATGAAGAATATATGCCTATAATCTCGCTAAATTTGACAGCCGTCAAGCTAATCGCTGAGTTTTCAATTCCTAATGAAAGAAGGAGAAAAGCCCTCCACCGCACGGCCCCCTGCGCCATTCCGTTTGTTTCCTCCATTAGACAGACGCAAAGCGATTCCCGTACGATACCTTTCAATCCAAAGCGGAATTTTCATGTTCTTTTAATGCGAATGGGCCGGAACCTCCGGACGACTCAGGAGTGGTCGCGATGTCCGTCAGGGTGAAGCTGGATCATTTTGGTCTGTATGTGAAGGACATGGAGCGGACGATTCGCTGGTACCATGATGTCCTCGGTTTTCGCCTCTCCGACTACCTTCCTCCCGGAAACACCGATGAGCCCGCCGCTCCGGACGGAATCGCCTGGATGCGCCTCGGGGAACTGCACCACGATTTGACGATCGTCCAGTACCCGCCCGAAGCCCTGGCGGACGACAAGCCCCGGCGGGCGGGGAACCTCCAGCAGCTGGCCTACCATCTGGCGACGGAAGAGGAAGTCGAGGCCGCTTATGAAGCGGTGGTTTCCGCGGGCGTCCCCATCGTGAAGCCCCTGGGGCGGGGGCCGCTGCTCGGAATTTTGCAGTTTTACATGGCGGACCCGGACGGCAACAAAATCGAGGTTTTCAGCACGCCCGGGCTGGCCGAGGGGGGTACGAAGCCGGAAAAAGCCGGTTTCATCCATGTCGAGCGCTTCTCCCACGTAGGCGTAAACGTCCGGGACATGCCGCGATCCGCCGCCTTTTACGAGGAGATGCTGGGATTCCGCACCTCGGACCGCCGGAGCGCCAACCCCCCCGAGGGCGACCGCCTCCCCCCGCACGGGATCGCCTGGATGACCTGCTCCGGGGAGCACCACAACCTCGTCCTCGTCCAGCTCCCCCCCGAGGAGATCGACCAGCCCCTTCCCTTCGGCGGGCGCGGCGCCCTCCAGCAGATCGCCTTCACCGTCGAGACCGAAGAGGACGTCCACGCCGCCTATGAACACGTCGCCGCCCGGGGCGCCGAGATCATGCAGAAGCCCCGGCCCCAGAACTGGAGCGCCGGGGTAAAATTTTACTTCCGCGATCCGGACGGCAACAAGCTCGAGATCGAATCCGGCATGAAGCGCGTCGATCCCGACTACGGGGGCCAGTACGCGATCGCCAAGAAGATCGCCGCCGGCGCATCTTCATAAACAAGACATCGGGCATCAGACACAGGCCCGCACTCATTCATCACCCCATCATCGAAGGAAGACCGAGATGAAACTCGCCACCTACCGCAGCACCGCCCCCGGCGCCACCGGCGACCGCCTGGGCGTCCTCCTCTCGAACGGCACCATGGCCGACCTCCGCCTCGCCTACGCCGGGCATCTGGCCGCGGAGACCGGGGAGGGCAATCCCTACCGCATGGCCAACGCCCGCATCCCCCGCGACATGACCGAGTTTTTGAAGGGCGGCGCCCCCGCCCTGGAAGCCGCCCGCGCCGCGATGGACTTCGCCGAGGCGGGCGGGGTGGACGGGGTCGGGCCCGACGGCGAGCTCGTCGCCCTCAAGGAAAAGCACTTCCGCTACCGCCCCGTCATCCCCCGGCCCGGCAAGTTCCTCCACACCGGCCTCAACTCCAAAAAGCACGTCCAGAACACCGGCAACAAGGCGCCCGACAACGTCCAGGCCGCCCCCCGCTTCGACACCTCCCTCGTCGGCCACGAGGAGCCCGTCGTCCGCCCGCGCCAGAGCACCCGCTTCGACTACGAGGTCGAGGTCGGCATCGTCATCGGCGAGCGCTGCAAGGACGTCCCGCCCGAGAACGCCTTCGACGTCATCGTCGGCTACACCGTCTACAACGACATCACCGCCCGCGAGGTCCAGCGGTCCCAGGCCCTCGGCGGCGTCTTCCTCGGCAAGAACTTCGACACCACCAACCCCATCGGGCCTTACCTTGTCACCGCCGACGAGGTGCCCAACCCGAACGAGCTCCTCGTCGAGTGCCGCGTCAACGGCGACGTCCGCCAGCACGAGCGCCTCACCGACATGATCTTCGGCATCCCCGCCCTCGTCGCCTTCTTCAGCCAGATGACCCTCGAGCCCGGCGACATCATCTCCTCGGGCACCTTCGGCGGCGTCGCCCACGAGCAGCCCGACCCCGAGCCCTACTTCCTCAAGCCCGGCGACATCTGCGAGTGCGAGGTCGAGGGCGTGGGCGTTTTGCGGAATCCGATTGTTGGGGCGGAGTAGGGGGGGTGATTCGTGATCAGCAGGTCAGGGGTTCAAGTCCGGCCGCCCCATATTTCAAATGGTTACAAGCATACCTTTCGCTGATACAATCATGTAGACACAGTGTAGACAGGTTTTTACCTATTTTCGCACGCCAATTTTTCCGATATCACAATGAGTTTTTCTGGCAGGCATTTTCAAGA
>CAMYJL010000200.1 GCA_947258645.1 uncultured Nitrospinota bacterium | reverse complement strand
GGCCGCGTTGTCGGACTCGTCCGCATGCAGCGCTAGCGCGCGGAGAACACTCCAACGACATGCTTCACCCACAGCGGTATCAGGGTCGCCCAATAGCTCGCCATCCAGGTGAGGCCAACGAGTCCGCCCCACGCTTCGGCGTCGCTCGTCCGGTTCCTCACGTGGATGGCAGGACGACCCCCGTCACCCCGGCGGATTTGATCTCCTTCGCCCAGGCGCGCCCGATCTCCTGCATATTCCCAAACCCGCCGCCGTTGCCGCAGGTGCTCAGAAAATCGTCATGAAGTCCGGAGATAAAGCCCTCCCCCTCGAGCTTGCGGAGGGCATCGACGGCGAGCATTCGATCGGGCTCTTCGTTCACGAAAACGGTGTTGAAGCCACCGTGGATCGAGATGAACGAACCACGGGGCAATTTATCTTTCCCCTTGAAGGAGTACTTCGCCCAGTTGGACGCGCGCGAGCCGGGGATGCGATCGGGGTTGCCGGGCGGCACCATCCCGCCCTCGGAGACGACGGCGATCACGGCAGACTTGAGATCTTCGATGGGCGCCGGCGGATCGATTTTATCGAGTTTGGGGACGACCAGCTCAGACTCGAACGACTTGCCCTCCAGCTTATTGAGGAGCATGTCGACGGCGCGCTGGGCGGTCGGGACCTCAGAAATTTCATTGTACCGGGCGCCGGTGGGCATATAGCCTTCGTCCGACGCGGCGCCCACAGATTCGCCCCGGGCGAGTTTCAACCCCAGCCGGACCATCCCTTCGAGGGCCTCTTCCATGAAAGCCGCCGTTTCCCCGGCGGGAATAATGTGGACGCTTCTCCGGCAGGCCGCCACGCCCGGATTTTCGGAATGCATCGAGGTGACGGCCGGAATGTTTTCTTCTTTCGCCGTTTTGCAAAGGCTCGCACAAGCCAGACCATAACGCCCGGCGTTAAATGCGGGCCCGGCGAGGACAAGATCGGGAGCGAGGCGGCGAATGTGTTCCATCGCGTCGGCGGAGACAGCAGCCTGATCTTCGGCGTAGAGACCGTCGCCACAGAAGATCGTGCCCACGACATCTCCCTCCCCGCCCAAAATCTTCTCAAGCAGCAAGCCAGGGCCCACCGGGCCTTCCCGGAAGGTGAGCGGGTGATCGGCTTTTTCCTCCCCGCCGACACCGGCGAAAAACTGGTTGATGAAATGCACGATGCGGATTTTCCGGGGCACGTTCATCTTGATCCCTCCCGAGTTCCGTTTCATTTTTCCAGATTCGTTATCCGGTTTCATATGCCGTATAAGTGCTCAGTAGGCGCGGCCGGCGAAGCGGTTGATCACCATCGCCCATTCGTTGGCGTAGTAGTTGGCGGTTGACGTGGTGAAGGCCGATCTTGCGTCAAATGACTTATCTCCATAAAAAACAATATCTTGTGAGCCAATTGCGCGATCGACCGCCGCGGCTTCGACCTCCTCGCCCTGAAGGCCCTGGCTCACGATCGAATCCGCCTCCGGCACGTGGAAAACGAGGGGGAATTCACCCGTCCCCGGACGGCCCACCTCGTAGATGATGGGAACCGCCTTCACGCCCATCTGCTCGAGCACCTGCACCGTCAGCCAGTAGTCCACCGTCGAGTTGCCCCCGCCTTCAAACGAGAGGACAGCGCCATCGGCCTTCAATAGCCGGGCGAGCTTCGCCACATACTGTCCCGATCGCTCCTTGAGGGCCTGATTGTCCCGGTGACCCCGGGTGATGATCATGCCGGCGAAATTCAGGTCCACCCCGTGCCGCCGGTAGAGTTCGAGAAGGAGCGGTTTGTTGCAATGGAGGTAGGTGGGCACTTTCTGCTGCGTTTTGTAGTTGCCGCCCACGACCGCGCCGTCGAGCATCTCGTTGGGATGGATGAGCGTTGGCAGAGAATCGTCCAAATCCTTTCCGTACATGAAGGTCTGGACCATGGAGGCCTGGTGCATGACCTGATCGACATAGACCACGCGGGGCAAGGACGAGTCCACCTCGCTCAGTTCGAACACTTCGATTTGATCGGGCGCGACCTCCGCCGTGCATTCGGCCAGCCGCGAGGCCACGCGCACCGTAGCGAGTCGGACAGCATCATCGTGCTCCGCGTTCGACACCCCATCCAACGGCTCGTACCGCGCAACGAGATTCACCGTTTCCGAATTGGTGCAATGACGCGCGCCGGGGCCAGTCATGTCCACAATCCCTTCGCGGTAGGTCATGATTCCAGTCATGGGGCCCGTAAAATAGGTCGAGCTGATCACGCACATGCCTGCGAGCTTGTGCGTCCGCCCCTCGCCGGCCGTCCGGGCGGGGCCGAGAAATCCCGGGAAAGCGCAGGAGTAACCATTTGTCTTGAATAGGGGTTCAACGGCATCGAGGACATTCGTTATCCGCACCGACTCGCCCGGCCTGGCAGTGTGAAAGCTCACATCTTTCAGGGTTCCCTCTTTCAAGACCAGATCGCGAAGCTCACGAACGTTGACCGTCAGCGTACCTTCCCTGTAGGAAGTTCTCTCCCCCAGAACAATGTCCTCGACAGGGAAGATTCCCATTTCAAGTCGCATGTCCTTATCCCCTCCCCAAGCCGGCATTACCGCTTTGTGCGAATCTCGGCCAGACCTTTTTCTATCTGATCCAGGTCGAGCACCATCTCCATCAACTCGAGTTTCTCCCGGTACACGTCTGCCGGCACCTCGGCGCGCACCCGCTCCTCCAAGATATGGAATACAGGAAGTCTCAACGAGACTCCCGCCAGGGGCCCGGCCCAACTCGGGTCGCCGGTCGTCAGCGTCTCAGCAGCTATCTGGACACCTTCGCTCGGCATGCCCAACACCACCATCAGGTTCTCCGCACCGACTTCATCGGCGAGCTTTTTGATGGCGGCCTGGTTTTCCAGGTCCATGGCGCCCGCGGAGGTTCAGACAAAACATTCGGTCTTCTGAAAAACGACCTCCGCGCCGGCTGCCTCCATACATTCGGCGATGAGCGGGCCGGGAACCCCGTCCCGCTCGCCCAGGGCAATCACTTTCTTGTCCTTAAACATATACCTCCTCCAAACCGTGAATAATTCGAATGATGCTTACAAATTACACCTCGACAACGACCGACGCACCGTCCGCCTGCTGGGTCATCCGGCCCAGGAACAGGCTTCCTTTCGCCACCAGCATCGTACTATTCAGCGTACCCGCCCGCATCCCCGCGAGGGCATGCCCGAGATAGGGGACACCCGCCGGAATATGGCCCTGCGTCGGCGCAAATCCGGGCATACCGTGCGATTCGATGAAATCCGGGATATCCCCCCGGTCAATCTCGCCCCGCATCACGGCCACCGCCGCGAGGGTGCGGTAATTCGTCATCGCCACATCACCCGCCCCGGCCGGGAGCATGACCTCGGGGTTATGGAGCTCGACGGCATATTTATCGATATCGCAGATTTTCCGCCCGGCCCGCTCAAGGGGATCGCACACCAGCGCCTCCACCATCCCCTGGGGCGAAGAGGGGCGTCCCACCTCGTGACGCCCGGCGATGTCCAGATTCACCCGGGGGCCCTCATCTTCATCCGAATTCAGGAAAAAGGCGACGCCACCCAGAATGTCTTCCAGGACGGGCAGCTCCTTCGCGATGTGCTGGTGCGCCTTCATCCCCAGCTTGGCCATCGAACCGCCTCCGACGACGACGGCGTTGCGCACCACACCCGCCCGGATGAGCGCGGCGGCATGGATCAGCGCATAAACAGGAGCCGCGCAGAAGGCTTTCACATCCACCCCCGCCGCATTTTGGCACCCCGCCATCTCCCCTATGGCCTTGGCAAGATTTCCGCCGCCCCGGTTATAGCGATCGCCGACGGCTTCTTCCGAGCAGCTGATGATGTACTCAACCTGTCCGGACTCGATTTTCTCCTGGACAAGAAGACGCGAGAGCGCATAGGCCCCGCTCGCCTTCGCGGCCAGATTTTCGAGCAATACCCGCGCGTCGAGCGACTCGTCCGCATCATGATCGCGCCGGACACAGCCGACGAGTGCGCCCGCATGCTCAAGCGGGATGGATTCGCCCGATTCAATCCCCCGAAGAATGTCCGCCGTTTTATGGCTTGGCCCGGGAGCGCCTTCCGGGACAAGGGCGGAGGCGGCATTCGAGGCGAAACCCGAAAGAGGGAGCTTATCCGAATCCAGCATCACGAGGCCGAATTGATCCGCCCTTTGAAGAAGAGGATAGAAAGATTCTTGGGGCAGGATTTCGCCGAAAGGACCTTTCGACGAGGCATCGGGGATCGGATGGCCATGCCAGGGAGAGGGCATACCGGTCAGGCTCTCGGGCGGGAGATTGCCGATGAAGACCTGGTTTGGGGGATAGGCCACGGCATTTTCGTACGATCGAATCCTTCCCGAAAGTTTTCGGGAAAAGGATTCGCCCTGGCTCGCGATCTCGCGAAAACATTTTGACCCGTACCGGACGAGGTCCGGCGCGTGAACGAGAATATTCGACGCGGCGCGCAATACCGGAGTCATCACTACACCCTGCGGAAAAAGAATTTCATGGAAACTTCAAAATATGGAGAGATTCTACAGAATATTTTCGGAGGCGTCAGCTATCGCCAACGGAGAGCGCAGGCACGGTGCCGCGCTCGTCAAAAACATTTTTTCATACGGCCGGAATCTTCATCCGTTCCCGACGGACATCCAGCGTTGGTCAACCGGCCCTGCCAACAGGGACCTACTGATTTTTCGAGAGCATCCGTCCTACTTGCCCAATTAAGTTTTCCAGATTGACCGGCTTCGTAACAAATTCTTCCACACCCAACCGCGCGCAACATTCCCTGTCTTCATCCATCACCTGGGCGGTCACCGCCAGGATCGGAATATCCCTCGTTGCCGGGTCGGCCTTGATTTTTTCGATCGCGCCGAAACCGTCCAGGACGGGCATCCGCAAATCCATAAGGATGAAGTCAGGCTTCTCCCGACACGCCAAAGTAACGGCCTCTAGGCCATTATAGGCCGATATGATTCTTGATGCGCTCTTCAGGAGCATATTGATGTACTGATGGAACATTTCGATATCGTCCACCAACAACACAGTTCGTCCCGCCCAGGGTTCTTCTCCGGACGCCGCGACATTTTCTTCCAGCCTTTTCTCGGAAACGGCAAGGCTCTCCGTGGAAGATTGGTGGGGAAGCGCAAAAGTAAATACACTCCCTCCTCCTTCCTCGCTTTCCACCCAAATGCGCCCCTCGTGCATGGCCAGGAGCTGGCGCACGAGATACAGCCCGATTCCGAGCCCCCCGGATGTTTTCGTGTTTACCTTTCCCAATTGGCGGAATCGATCGAATATCACTTTCAAGTCTTCGGGGCCGATCCCGGCTCCCTCATCGTGCACGCTTACCCATGCTTCGGACTCTTTCGCTTGCGTCTTGACACGAATCACGCCTCCCTTCGGCGAATATTTGACCGCATTATCCAGAAGGTTGTGCAAAATCTGGGCAATCCGCACCGGATCGCAGACGATGGTCCTGTAGTCGGGGGCACATTCATGCTCGACCGTAAATCCCGCCGGGAGATTGACTTTCCATGTATCGATCAACTGGCCTATCAAAATATTCAGCGACACCTCGGAGAATTCGAGTTTCAGCTTGCCGGTCTCGATGCGATCGACATCCTGCAAATCATCGACGAGGCAAGATAGATACTTGCCCGCATCCCGAATTTTGGGAAGCAACCGCAAAGACTCTTCATCCTTCGACTTCATCATCAGGAGTTCGCTGAACCCTATAACACTGTTAAGAGGAGAACGAAGTTCATGGCTCACATTGGAAAGAAATTCGGATTTCGACTGATTCGCCGCCTCCGCGGCTTCCTTGGCCTGCCTTAATTTTTCTTCCACGCGCTTTCGCTCGGAGAGATCTTTGCTAAAACCGCATACCGCGACGATTTCACCTGCAGAATTTTTCACCGGAGATATCGTAATTTCCACGGAAACCAACGTTCCATCCTTGCGTTGCCTCTCCACATCGTCAAGGAAAACTTTCCCTTCCCTGAACAACTCCTCCAGTTCTTCCCGGGAAGAATTCAATTTATCTTTCTGGCCCTCGGGGGCGAGCAGATCCAAAACATTTTTCCCGCGGGTCTCCGCCTCGGTGTAGCCGTAAAGTTTCTCCGCTTGGTGATTCCACCACATGATCTTTCGATCCGCGTCGGTCACGATAATGGCGTCTGCGTTATCGTCCACGACACTCCGGAAAAAATCCCGGCTCCTCTGTGCTTCCTTATAGAGCTTTGCATTTTCGATGGCAGTACCCAGATGACCGGAAATCGACGTGAGAAACTCTTCATGCTCGGAAGTAAAAGCCCCGACCTGTCTGCTGTTCAGGGAAAGATGCGATACGCAACAACCGTCTTTGAGGATCGGCACGGTGAGGACACTTCGAATCCCTGCTTTCTCCAGGTACCTCGCCTGCTCTGAGGGCTCAATGCGAATGTCGGTGATATTCACCATTTTGTTCTTCCGGTACACCTCGCTATGCCAAGCTGACACTTCTCCGGGAAATTTTTTT
>CAMYJL010000199.1:6662-10787 GCA_947258645.1 uncultured Nitrospinota bacterium | reverse complement strand
CTCGTCGTCCACCTTGAGCTTGTCTCTGCGGGAGAGAAGCACCTGGATGAACTTCTCCTTGGCCTTCGCCTTGGTCATCCCCTTGGGAAGCGACTCGGGGTAGAGGACATAGTGAATGTCGAGCGCCGCTTCGGGGTTTGTGTAGAAGAAAACGCTGCCCTTGGCGAGGCCGCGCAGGAAGCCGACCACGGTCTTCCGGTTTTTGGCCAGATACTTCCGGTTCACCCAGACGACGTTTCCGAAAAGATCGTTTTTCCAGCCCTGAAAAGGGACCATCCGGAACTGGAATCCGGCGGCCTTCGCGAGGGTGTACTGCACGTCCACCGATGACCAGGCATCGATCCGGTTCAGCTTCATCGCCAGCGCCGATTTGGAGGCTACGCCGGTGGGTAAGTAGGTAACGTCCGAGGGCTTGAGGCCGCATTCGAGGAGCGCCCGTCCCACGAAGACCCGGCCGGAGTCTTTCGGTGTCATGATGCCGACGCGCTTTCCCTTGAGGTCGCAGATGTTCTTGATGGGGCTGTTCATCGGGACGGCAATTCCGTCGCCGTAGATGGTGTCCCGGTTCAGGATGTAGGTGCCGACGACACCCATATCGTCGCCGCGCGCGGTCCGGAACAGGATTGGGATCGGGCGCGGGAGCCCCACGTGGGTCCGCCCCGTCACCACCCAGCCGAGCGCCTGCGGGCCGCCCTGCGCCGCGACGAACTGCGTATCCACCCCCTCATCCTGATAGTAGCCGAGGAAGTTCCCAACCCACAGAAAGGCAAGTCCCGGATTGAAGATCGGGTTCGCCATCGTGACTTTGATGGTGTTGAGTTTTTTGGCTGCCACTGCCCTATGGGGTGATGCCGCCACAAGTGAAACCAGAACCAGCAACCCCACGAACAAGCGAATTTTTCTCATCAAAATCCCCTCCGTTATTTGCGAGCGAAGCGGCATTTAAGCCGTCCGTCCGCGGCAGGAAACTTACGGGTCAGTCTTCTGGTTACTCCTCCACCATCGCGACAGGGCGCACCCATGCGCCGCTCGCGTCTTTGATGTTGACCGGGAAGCAGACCATCTTGAAGCCGTGCGGACGCGGTATCGCGCCAATATTGGTGATTTGCTCGATCTGGAAATATTCGCGCTGGCGGCCCAGGATGTGATGGCAGGGCATGAGTGACTCGCGCTTGCCCGCCTTGAACTCCGGAACCTGGAAGCTGAAGGGCCGGTCGAAGCCGAAGGCGTCGATGGCGATCACTCGGACGCCCCGGTCGAGAAGGTATTCTGTCGCCTCGATGCTCATACCGGGGTGAAGCTCCGAATAGTTCGGATCGTCTCGTTTTTCATCCGTGCCCGTCCACAGGAGTACGATGTCGCCCGCCTTGACCTCGTAGTCGATTTTTTTCAGGCAGGTCTCGATGTCTTCAACCGTGATCCAGTCGCCGGTGTTCTTGTGGCGAAGGTCGAGTACGACGCCGTCCCCGAAACACCACTCCAGCGGCACCTGATCGATTTTCCGGGAGGGCTCGCCCGCCACTGTCGGGCCGTAGTGCCAGGGCGCGTCCATGTGGGTGGCCGAGTGGGTGGAGACAGTAAGAGATTCCGCCGCCCCGCCGACACCGTCATGCAGCTCTTCCAGGGGGATGCCCCAGCCTTTCGCCGATCGGGCGCCGAACTCCTTGTGGTCGAGATAGGTGATTTCGGGCGGACGCGGCTCATGAGAGTCGTTCATGATGGGTGTGCTGAGGTCGATGAATCGTGTTGCGCACATAGAGACGTTCCCCTCGTTAAATTGTTGGCCGCAAACGGAACTACACCGACTTCTCCTTACGCGGGAACCACCCACAGTTTTCTTTCCTGTGGATAGACAAACTCATAGCCGGTCTCTGTCACGACGACCGTTTTTTCGATTTGCGTTCCGCCCATGCCGAAGATCTGCATGGGATTTTCGAGGCAGAGCGTTGTGCCCGTCTCGAGGGGAAAATCGCTCGAGGACGGGAGGAACTGGCTGTTTTGCGGAAACGGGTTCGTGAGAACGTAAGGAACTTCGCGCTGCTCCAGCCCGATGGCGTGTCCGGCGAAGTTGCCGTTGTGCTCCGGGAACCCGCCCGCGCGCGTTGCCTCCAGCATGGCCTTGTAGATGTTCGAGCCCAGCGCCCCCGCCTTGACTTCGGCGAGACCCGCCTCGAAGCCCGCCTCGGTTGCCTTCCAGAGATCGAGCTGCGCCTTGGTTGGCTCACCGAGAACGCCGCCCCATCCTGTGTCGGCCTGGTAGTTGCCGAGATGGAGGCCCGCATCGAATTTCCACATCTCCCCCTTAGCGACTTTCTTGTCCGTCGGCGGGAAGATCCCGGTCGCCCTCCTGCCCGAGCAGAAGTGGAACCATTGCCATTTCCCGCCGCCCCGGCCGACTTCCGCCGCGAAGACCCCGGCCACCTCCCGCTCCACTGCGCCCTCGGCGACGGCCTCGGAGGCGGCGATGCAGGCTTTCTCGTTCAGTGCGGCGGCGTCGCGCATCGCGGCGAGCTCGTCGGGGGTCTTGACCATTCGAATCAGTCGGAAGAGATCGCTGGCCTCGACGATCGTTGCCTCCGGAAGCGCCTCTTCGATCTGCTTGCGAACGTTCGGCATGATGCGCTCCTCGTCCAGCGCGAGGCGGGCCTTGTCGAGACCGCGTTCGCGGAGCGACTGCGCCAGCGCCGCCCCCGGGGATTTCTCCCTTCGGGCGTCGTTGTTGTACATGCCGAGATAGGTCTCTTCCTCCGGGGTTTGCGCCGACTCGCCCGGAGGCTGAATGAGGGCGCTTTTTCCGCCGAAGGTGTAGAGGTCCTTGATCCAGGACTGCTGCATCGAGGTGTAGGTCACTTCCTGCCCGGGGACGATGAGTGCGGGCGAGGTTCCATCGTCGCGCGGAAATACGGCGAACATGTGGACCGAGTAGACATAGACCTTGTTGGACCAACCCCAGGTGCCCGCGAGGTAGGTGACGTTTTCGGGTGTGCTGGCGACGAGCGCGTCGATCTGATGATCCGCCATCAAGCCCCGCGCGCGATCTACATTGACGTACATTTCGACTCCCCTTTCGACTGGAACTGATTCCGCAGGGCGCTCTTGGCGTTTTCCCGCTGGGTGATGATGATGACCTCGACGTTATTAACGTCCCGTTTCCTCAGGAAGTGGACGAGGCGGCGGTGCTCGGCGAGGTTCTGTCTCGCCCGCTGGGGGATGAACTCGAGCAGGTTGCTGCTGATCTGGGACTCGTCCCAGAGGTCTTCGATCATTTTCTTGAGACGCGGCAGCGGACAGGGCTGGTAGAGACGCAGGTGAAACTCGCGGTTCAGGCGGTTCATGTTGGCCGGATCCTTGTGCTCGACCGCCCATCGGGTCTCGAGGATGATGGCATCGAGAGCCTCGAAATCGGCCTCCGTGAAGTGGGGCAGGGTGACCTGAACTCCCAGAATTTCGAGCGAGGCCCGGATGAGGAGCGTTTCCTCGATTTTCTCTAGGTCCGGCGTGGCGATTCTCGCGCCGACGTGGGGGATTTGGGTAACCAGGCCGTCTGCCTCAAGCTTGTTGAGAGCTTCGCGGACGGGGACGAGGCTCGTTCCCGCCATCGCCGCTACCTTGCGGAGGATGAGCCTCTCGCCCGGCTTGTTTTCGCCGGAGACGATGCGTCCCCGCAGCTTTTCATAAACGAACTGCGATTTTGTCGTGAAAGGAACGGCGCTATTTTCGGGTGTCGCCATTCAAAACCTCAAAATTGAGAAAAGACAGGCGCGAGAGCCCGGCTATCTGAGGATTTGATAAAATATAAAATTTTGTGTGAACGAGTGGAATATATGGTGGCTGATTGAATTATGCAATCAGCAATTGAAATTTCTGAAATATCGTACGGTGGTCAATTCTGGGCCAATCCGCCGGTCTGATGGTTTCGGGGGGGGGCGCGCGTCATTCTGGCCGTCGAGACCGAATTCCGGTAGGGTAAGGCGGTTTCAGATAAACTTGCCTTATTTCTCTGATGGCATATCTAGAAGGACGAATCATGAACAAGAACCTTCTGCGCGAGCCGCTCCAGGTGATCAATGTCGGGCTGGATGGTTTCTTCCGCGATCTCAAGAAAAGGGAGACACCCGCCGTTCA
>CAMYJL010000199.1:0-6635 GCA_947258645.1 uncultured Nitrospinota bacterium | reverse complement strand
CATGAACAAGAACCTTCTGCGCGAGCCGCTCCAGGTGATCAATGTCGGGCTGGATGGTTTCTTCCGCGATCTCAAGAAAAGGGAGACACCCGCCGTTCATGTGGATTGGTCGCCTCCCGCCGGGGGAAACCGCAAGATGCTTGACCTCCTCTCGAAGCTGGGCGATTGAGGATGAGCGAAATGAGCGAGCCGGCTGTCTTGAACCGGGTCCGCCGGAGCTTTTACCTGGACTCGGTCGCCCTGATGCGCTTGTCCCAGCGCGCCTCCGCCCTGGCCGGTGTAGAAACGGCGGCCCTCATGATCGGATCCGAATCGAACAAAGGCGTCATGGAGGAGGCGGGCCTGCTGGCCGAAGAAGGCCGCTCGGCGGGCGTGAACGACCTCATCATCGCCGTCCGGGCGGAGAGTTCGGCGGCCGGCGAGGCGGCCCTGGCCGAGGCCGAATCGCTTCTGGATTCGTCCTCCTTGCGCGGCGATGAGGCGGGCGAGTGGTCGCCCAGGACACTCGAAACCGCTCTGAGTGCACTGCCAGGTGCCAACCTGGTTCTCATTTCCGTTCCCGGAGAATTCGCCGCCGACGAGGCCCGAAAGGCCCTGCGCCGAGGACTGCACGTCATGATCTTCAGCGACAACGTCGCGGTGGCGGATGAGATTTCTCTGAAAGAAGAGGCCCGGGAGCGTGGTCTTTTCGTCATGGGCCCGGATTGCGGGACGGCCATCATCGGCGGCGTCCCGATAGCTTTTGCGAATGAGGTTCCGCGCGGCGGGATCGGGGTCGTCTCCGCTTCCGGCACGGGTCTTCAGGAGGTTTCGAGTCTCATTGCCCGGGGCGGGCAAGGCGTTTCCCACGGAATCGGCGTCGGCGGGCGCGACCTGAGTGAGGCCGTCGGAGGGATCATGACACTTTCGGCGATCGACGCGCTCGACGAAGACGAGGAGACGGAACGGATCGTTCTCATCTCGAAACCCCCCGCCCGCGAGATTGCCGAGCGGATCATCGAGCGTGTTCGAAAGAGCGCAAAGCCATTCACCATCTGCTTCCTTGGCTTGAACGAACTGGCGCTTCCGCCGAACGCGCGGCTCTCCCCGACGCTGCTGGAAGCGGCCGAGGACGCGCTGGGAAGTCCCTTCGCCGAATCCCAAGCTGCCGGGAAAACCGCGGTGGATGCCGCCGTCAGGCTGGAGCGGGAGCGCCAGTTGATACTCGGCCTGTTCTCGGGCGGCACGCTCTGCGCCGAGGCGCAGGTTGTTCTCTGCGGAGCGGGCGAAGCCGTGCGCTCGAACGCGCCGATCCCCGGGGCGGGGGCGGTGACCGAAGATGAGGAAAATCACGATCACATTCTCCTCGACCTGGGCGCAGACGAATACACCGTGGGCCGTCCGCATCCGATGCTCGACCCCACCGTGCGGAACGAGTTGATGGCGGACGCTCTTGCCGCGCCGGAGGTGGCGGTGGTCCTCCTGGATATCGTCATCGGCCACGGGGCGCACGAAGACCCTGCCGGTGCGGTTTCGGATACGCTTGGGGCGGCGGGGACTCACGCGGCCTGGGTCGTGGCCTCTGTGTGTGGCACGGATGCGGACCCGCAGGTCTATTCCCAGCAGGTCGAAAAGCTCGAAGAGGCTGGAGTGATCGTTGCCTCATCGAACGCCCGGGCGGCACGGCTCGCCCTTCGGATTGCCCGGCGTGAAGCAGGAGAGTAAGCGGTAGGGGAGCAGAAATGGCCATTTCGATCGATGCGAAAGTGCGCCCCTTCGAAATGGCGCACGTCAATTTCCATACGCCGAAGCTCGAAGAGATGAAGGCCTGGTACCTCACCGTTCTGGAGGGAGAGGTCGTCTTCGCCGATGAAAACTACGCCTTCCTCTCCTACGACGAGGATTTTCACCGGATCGCCCTCATCGGCGATTCCAGACTGGGGGAGAAGTCTGGCCGGGAGGCCGCTGCCGGTCATCCCGCCTTCGCCTACCGAACGCTCGAGGAGTTGATCCAAACCCACGAGCGGTTGGAAAAGCGGGACATCCGCCCCGTCCGCGTCATCAACCACGGCCCCTCCATCTCGCTCTACTACCGCGACCCGGACGGCAATCACGTCGAGCTTCAGGTGAACCGCTTCCGATCCATGTCGGAGATCAGGGAATACCTGAAGGACGGCACCTTCGCGGCCGATCCCATCGGGGTCGAGTTCGACATCGACCGGTTCATCGAAAGATTCCGCGCGGGCGCCTCGGCGGACGAGCTTTTCCAGTTGACCTATTCCGGCGAGCTTTCTTCCTGATGGGGGAGTAGAGCCGGGAAGAGATTCCCGGTCCGGAGAGGTTTCGTCCTAACGAGAGCTGTTGTTATTTGGCTCTTTTGAAGATTCCGATGAAAGTGTTCACGTCCTGGTCCTGACTGGGAAATACAGAGACCATCTCCCACCCGTTTTCTCCGATTTTGTTCAACAGTAGTTGCGTCTCGGTCTTGAGCGGCTCGTTTGCGGTGAGGCGCAGGCCGTGATGAATATAGTATTCCCATTCCGGCATGGTGGTTCCTCCTGAGGGAATGTTATTGCATCCCCGTTTCTGGAGACAAGAAAAAACCGTGAGAAAAGTTCCAACCGAGGGGACAGGCGACGGGCTCCGCCCATGGCTTGCGGTTTCCCGTCTCCGATGGTGGCCCGCCCAGGAGAGAGATGTTCCGGAGAAAACCGGAATGGCCGCCATGCACCGTCACCGCCGTGTCAAATTCCCGTCAGGCTAATCCCCGGGGCCGTCATCAACCCGGCGGCGGATGTGGATTCCGCTTCGGCTTGAGCGAACGGTCCTTTGAACATCAACGGATTATTTTTTTCTGGGGCAGGTATGAAAATTGCTAGTTACATCCCCAGCAGTCCCCCCCGCCCTGGAGGGGAAGTGAACGCAATGACGAGCCATCCACTGAAATCCGAAAATTCTACAAACAAGCAAGGCGCGGCCTGCGCCCATTGCGAAGGTCCGTTTGAACTCTGGGGAGTCTCGACGAATTTCCGGCTGCTCCGCTGCAAGGCCTGCGGGACGGTCTCGTTCGTGGACTGGACGGATCCCCTCCCGATCCAAAGGGAAACGCCTCAGGAGACTTACGCCTCACCGGTCGATACGCATTTTCCCGCCTAAATATTCCACCGGCATCCTGAGTGGTGCTCCGCCTCCGCTCAGGATGCCGGGGAGAATTTCTCCCACATCTTCTTAACGGCCCGGCAACCGATCCAACGCCTTCCAATTCGATCCGGCGGCATGCATGCAACGATTTTCTATTGGATAATTCCCCCGCCCGGCCCGGATCGCCATTCGGAGGATACGCCATTGCGGCGCAAGTCGTTCGCGGCAACCTTTCTGATTTTTATTTTTTTGTCGCTGGCCGGTTGTGCGCGGGAGGGGTGTGTTCGTGGCCGCATGCGTGGAGAAGGAACTTCTGAACATCAATACGGTGCATTTTCACTCAATCTGAATTGTCTCGACTTCGGATTGGGAAAAACCCCAAGGCCCTAGAGCCACATTCCCGGCTCCCATCCGTCAGCCTTCGTCCCTGAAGAAGAAAACCGTTTTTGCGGTCCAGACCGTGATCTGGGATTTTGTCAGAATTTTTTGTCCCGGGGCGTTATGGATCTGGATATCTCGCGCAATTTTTTGACAGGCGCATTCCCCACGATGGCATAAATGAAGTCTCCACGACGCCAGACGCTGGCCGTCGGTCCATCATCCGTCACGGCCACCCACTTTCTTCGGGGCAGATGAGACCATTTGGGATTTCCTCCTGCTGGAAGAATGATGAGGATGATCGGTTTTCCTTCCCATCGGTACAGAAAACCGGGCACCTTCACCCCGGCGATAAAGCCGACTCGGCCCCCTTCGAGCACGGTTTCGCGATTACCCTCGAAATAGACACGGGGCCGGAATTCCACCCGCCGCTCGAACCAGCGTTGAACTCTATTCAGAACGGGGCTTCCCGATTGAACCGGCCGGGGGTCGAGCAACGCCCGCTGGTATTCCGCGCGGGCTTCTTTTGCAATAATTGCGAATAGATCCTTTTCCGGAACCGGCTGCACGCGAACGAACGAAAGCCCCAAGGCCATTACTAGAGCGGCGGCCACCGCCCCCGCAGCGGCCCACCGCACTTTCCTCCACTCAAACCCTTTGGTTTTTTTCGCGGCGACAAGTTGACGAAGGTGGGCATGAAGCGTTGTCGAGATTTCAGGCCGCGCCGAATGGCCCCTGATGGCTGCATACACCTCCGCCTGGGCTTCGAATTTTTCCTGCATGCCGGATTCAGCGATCTCCCGCAGCACGTTATCGACCTCCTCCGGGGAGGCCCTTCCGTGAAGAACGTCTTCCCACCGCTCTTCCAGATCTCGGGAGCGCTCGTCTTCCGGTCTGCTTGGGATTTTCATTCCGGGCTTTCCTTATAATCCAAAAGTTTCAAGCGCAAATCGCTTCGTGCCCGCCACAGCCGGCTTTTGACGGTTCCAACCGGAATCTCTTCCACTTCGGCTATTTCCTGGAGGGTCAGGCCCTCCATGTCAGCCATGATGATGAGTGACTGCTGTGTCTCGGACAAAGCCGACATCGCCGCTTCGATATCCCTCCGGATAAGGCTCGCCGGAAGCCTTCTCGGGCTGGTCTCTCCGTCCTGTGAGGGAAGCAAGTCATCTTTTTCGGGATACCTGCCCGAATGGACCTCGATCTTCGCCCGGCGAATTCGGTTCAGATAGACCCTCTTCAGTATTGTAAACAACCAAGCCTTCATGGAGGTTCTCAATTCGAACTGGTTCCAATTCGCAATCGCCCGGGAAACCGTGTCGTGGACAAGATCCTCGGCTTCTTCGTTTCCATTCGTCATCCATCGGGCGTAGGAGTAGAGCGAGTTGAAGTGAAGCTCCAACTCTTCGAGAAATTTTTCTCGCTGCGGCCCGTCCATCTTGCGAAGGTTCTCCATATCCAAGGATGTGAAACAGTATCCCATATCATATTATAAAATAGGTGTTTAGTTAGGCTTTAATTTTCCGGTCCCTTCTTTTTTTGGGGTGGCAATTTTTTTTTGAACTTTTCTCCTACCGCGCGTGTTTTAAGGATAGCGGAAGGAAATTGACGTGAATTTTGCCATGGTTGCGCGTTGACGCCCCCGGTCGGGTGCGCGTGCTGCGGGGAAGAGGTTTGGTGCGTCCACATCACAATGCCCACATCACATAAGGAGCAAAGGCGTGATCGGAAATAATATGATTTGGAAAAGATGGTCGGTCATGATGGTTTCCCTCGGGATGATAGGGGGCTTTGTGCTCATCGACTCCCCATCGCTCCAGGCGGAAGGGAAAGAAAGCAAAACGGTCGCCGCCCGGAAGAAGCTCATGAAAACAGCCGTGAAAGCTGGAATGGGCGATATGAAAAAAGGGATGAAGGCCGGAGACTCGGCGAAAATGCTGAAAGGCGCGGACATGCTTGTGGATGCGGCCGCCAAAATCCCCGACGCATTCAACAATAAAGACCTGTCCGGCAAGACGAGGTCAATGGCGAGCATCTGGGATAAGAAGTCTGAATTCGACGGAATCGCCAAGAGCCTGGGCACATCTGCCAAGGCGTTTGCGGTTGCTGTGAAAACGGGGAATAAAGAGCAAATCGGCAGCGCATTAAAGGCGGTCGGTTCAAACTGCGGAAAATGCCATAAGATGTTTCGCAAAAAAAAGAAGAAAAAATAGCTTTACCGTTTCCCGTGAAGAAAAGCTGCCCCGGCTCCGTCCTGCCCGGGGCAGTTTTTCTTCCGGGCTCGTTCAACGCATTCCCGCTGTGCGCCCCGTCATTGGGGGAATTCCCCTCACTTTCCCGGCCACTTTTATATTCGTTGTCTTCCCTGCAAGCCATCAAATTTGATTCCAAAAATGTAAACTTTCTTTTCGTTCAATTCGGAAAAGAAGAAGATTGTATCCGTGTAATATATTGTTAATAAACAGGTAATATGGATTTCCGGGTTTGGTACGGTCCCTGCTCTTCTGTGTATGACGCCGGCTTCCCCTGTCTGGGGAAATGGATGGGGATTTCTCCCTTGAAAGCCCATTCGGGGCGGCGAGCGATTTTTGTTTGCGCAGGAGAAGATAATGATGAACGATGACATGCAAGATTATCAGCCGATGGTGGAAGAGGCGTTTTTCTACATCATGTGCCCATGCCATTGCGGGCGCGCTTTTCCCGTCGAGTATTCCCCTTATTCCTCCGATATCCCGGAATTTGGCAACAAAGTCTGGAGCGCCCTGGCTGGCGAAAAAGGCCAGGAGGGGGCGATTGAGTATCTTCACGAAAAGGTGGATGCGCTCGAAGTGAACTGAGGCATCTCCCGTGTCACGCGCTGGGTAAAACCCCCGGATTCGTGCGCGTATCTTCCCCCTGATGGTTTATCCCGTGGGCTTCGCTGATATGGCGAGCGCAAAACCGGTAGAGAAAAACGGCGGGGTGTGAAAACGCGGGGCCTCGCTGTGGCGGAGGGGATTATCCGTTCAGCGCTGCCCGGCTGACCGTCACCTCGGTCTCGCCGAGCAGCTCGGTAGTGGTGAGCCTGCCGCACAGGACATCGAGCAGCTCGCCCAGGAGCTGCTCCGCCGACTCATCGTAGATCATCTCCCCCTCCA
>CAMYJL010000198.1:6721-9448 GCA_947258645.1 uncultured Nitrospinota bacterium | reverse complement strand
CCTGGAGGAAATCGTCGTCCCTCTCACCAAGGGACATGGAATGTGGGGTAGCGGCCATGGGCTTGATCTTCGCCTTCGGTAAATATCCAGAGATTCATGCACGGTTTCCCATCATTTTAGCACAGCGCCGCCTCATAAGGCATATCTCTGAAAGGGCGCCCCGCCCGCGCGCCTCGCGGAGCCGGAGCCGGAGCCACCGATATTTGTTATACTGACTGCAGGATCAAGTGGCGGATACCTTCCGGCAGCAGGTTCTTATGGCCAATTCGGACATCATATGACCCCGCATCCGAACCTTAAAAGTGCACTGTCTGAACCAGATCACCAAGGCAACGGAATGAGACCGCCCATATCCTCCACCTCACCGCCGTCCCCGCGAATCTTGCCGCTCCCTTCACGCACATTCACCATCGGCGACACCCATGCCTGACAGCCCTGCTCGCACCCGCCCAAGCGCACCGGACAAAACCAGCGACTTCATCCGCTACCGCCAGCGAGGGGCCTATCACTGGGAATTAAACTCCCGCCACCCACTCAAGAGCAACGCCTTCGTCCGCGCGCGCTACGCCAACATCCTCGCCCTGGCCGAAAAATTCACCCCCGGCGACCTCTCCAGAAAACGGGTTCTCGACCACGGCTGCGGCGACGGCGTTCTCTCCGCCATGCTCGCCGCGAAAGGCGCCCGCGTCGCCGGGCTCGACACTTCCCGGGTCGGCCTCGAGTTCGCTCAAGAGCGCACCGCGGGTCTCGGCATCGACTACCAGTGCGGAAGCGCCTACCAGCTCCCCTACACCGACGATACGTTCGACACGATCCTCTCCACACAGGTCATCGAACACCTCGACGCCCCCGAATCCATGCTCGCCGAAATCCACCGCGTCCTCAAAAAAGGCGGCTGCGCCATCATCACCACCCGGATCAAACTCTCCGAAACCCCGGTCGACCCTACCCACGTCACCGAATGGTTCGAAAACGAGTTCAGGGGGCTCATCGAAAAAATCTTCGAAGCGGGAACCTACCTCCGCTCCCACCCCGTCTTTTGGATGGAAGCTTCCTACCGCTTCCCTCTCCTGAAATTCCTCATCAATCTCGTCTCGCTCATCCGTAACCCCTACGCGGGTTTCGAGAGCCGCTTCCGCTACCATGTCCTCCAATACGCCGTCGTCTCCAAATAGCCATTCCATTGCAACCGCACCCTCTGACCGATCGTACGCCACCCCCATTATGTAATATGTAAAATTCCGGTAAACTCTCGCGGCTTCGAAAGAACCTCCGTCTTTCCCGGAGGAACCGGCTTCGTCTCAGCAAAGAGGCCGAAACATCCATGTTAAGGAGGCGGCTCAATTGACCATTGATCCCATGGACGCGCTTCGCGACCGCCTCCTGGCGCACATGCCCGATTCGGCCCGCTTCGGTTTCCAGGGGCTCCGGGCGGCGGACTCGATCACGGTCGAGAGCTGCCTTCCGCTCGATTTTCTGGTCGCCTGCGATTGGGGGCTGGACGGGCCCGGGTGGGACGCCCGCCTGCGCTATTTCGCCGTCGAGCGGCCTCTCGGAAAACGAATCGTCTGGACCCACAGCTCTATTGTGAACGCCTACGCAGGCGCGTGGGGGGATGAGCTTCGCACCTACCTGACCGAAGGCGAGACGCCCCGCTTCATCATCCCCTATCGCTCGACCGAATTTCTCGAACAGCTATCGGACGAAACCAGCGGACTCGTCTCCATCATCGCGAACCCCCTGCACCTCAAAAACCGCTTCGACGACAAAGTCGCCTTCCGTCAGGAGGCGGAGCGAAGAAGGCTCGCTGTCCCGCCAGGAGAGATTCTGGCGATCGGGGAACTTTCAGGCCAACTTCTCCAAAAGTGGGGGGGGCCTCATCTCGTCATCTCCGAGCGCGTCGGCTCCTCGGGCAACCAGACCCACCTCGTCAGGAACGTGGTGGAGTTGGAGGCCGTTCAGGCCGAACTCAGGGAAAAATCCGGGGACGACACGCTCGTGATCGCAAACCGGTTTCTGTCGGGGCCCGCCGTCGGAATGACAGGCCTCATCTTCAAGGGAAAACCCCGCATCTCCCAACCCTCGGTCATGATCAACGGCCTGAAGGGCTGTTCGATGCACCGGTTTGATTATGCCGGAAGCGACTTCGGCGCCATTGCCCGGCTGCCGGCAGCGGCCCTCGAGGAAATTCGACAGGCCACCCTCGCCCTCGGGGAATGGGCGGCCGGGATCGGCTACCGGGGAATTTTTGGGGTGGATTTTGTTATCCATGAAGGGAGGCCGTACGCGCTCGAGCTCAACCCCCGGCTTCTCGGAACCACCCAGCTCATGACCGAGCTGGAGCTTCGCCAGAGCCCGCTTCCCCCTTCCATTTACTGGCATCTGGCCGAGCTGACGGGCCTGGGGGTTTCCGAGGGAGAAATCTCGCGCTATGTCGATAATCTCGGAACTTCCCCCCTGATGGGGTTTCAGCTGTTGCTGCGGAACACCCGGCCACACCCCGTCTGCACCGGACGCTCCCTCCAGCCGGGGATTTATGCTATGGAGGATAAAATCCCCCGATTTGTCAGGGAGGGCGACCGGGTATTCGCGCTGGACGGCCCGGGGGAAATTCTCCTGACTTGCTCTCCTCCCGCCGGAGGGACGGAGGTCGCGCCGAGGGGCGCGTTTTTCAAGCTGGAGGGCGGCGGCGGTGTCCTCGACGAAGCGGTCGAGAACGTCACACCC
>CAMYJL010000198.1:0-6714 GCA_947258645.1 uncultured Nitrospinota bacterium | reverse complement strand
GCCCGGGGGCTTCTGCTCACCTCCCATGGCGTTCCCCGTGGCCAAAATCAGATATCGCTTTGCGAGCAGCCGGTTTCAGGCGGAGCCTTCGCCGCCGTGGAGGTTGCCGAAGCCCCTTCGAACGCACGGATCAGCATCCTTGAAATCATCGAGCCTGTCCCCGGAACCAACGACGCCTGGCAAACCCGAGAGGTTCCCCTCGAAGCGGGGCTCAAACTCGTCGTGGCCATCGGTGGCCGCTTCGCGAATCGAAGCGTCAAGGGACATCCTCCTGACCGGCCCACGCCAGTGGGTGGATATTTCGACCTACTCAACTCGGGAGGCGTCGCCGGCCTCGCCGATGATCAGAGCCAGTCCGTGGTCAAACTCAAAGCCCTGGGAGGGATTGAATTTCAGGGCCGCAATGCCCTTCTTTCCGATTTCCAGACAATTCCGTTCGGGGTCTCTCCCCTGGATGATGACGAAGCACCGGAAACGCCGCTTGTCATGGTCATGGGATCGGACATGGAGGTCGGCAAGACCACCTGCGCCGCCTCTCTTGCCCTCTCCCTCCGCGCGGCGGGCATCAAGGTCACATATGCTAAGCTGACGGGCACGGGCAGGATGCGGGACCTCATGCGGGTCTGCTACGGAAGACCGCTCGGATATTTCGACTCGGCCCGGCTGGGTTGGGATTTCGTCGATGCCGGTCTGGCGACAACGTTTCCGGCCGAGCCGGAACGGGTACGGGATAGTGCACGAATCCTGTTGCGGTACGCCGAGGCGCGAGGCGAAATCGTCCTAGCTGAGATTGCTGACGCCCCTTACTCGGAAGGAAGTGTCGACGTGGCAACCGATTACTGGATTCATTCGTGGCTCAGCCGGAGCGGCCTCGTCATTTGCGCATGTGACACCGAGGACACCACGCGAACCGTTGATTGGCTCGTCCAGCACATCAAGTTGGAAAAGAGAAAAATGCTGATCTCCGGGCGCGTCGCGAACGACTCATGCGTCCGCCGGGAAGTAGAAAAAACGACCGGCATCAGCGCAATCAGCTGCACCTCGCCGAGCGGTCTTTCTCCCCAAGGCCTCAGGACCGCGGGCGGCGCCATGGCGGATTGGGTCATACGTCACGTCATGAACCGCCGAAAGGTTCTCGAATGAAAAGTTCCATGACCGGTCAGCCTTACCCGCAATTCGAGAGCGGACCTTCATTGCGACGCGAGCCTTCCCTCTACCGGCTCCCCCCGGACGCGAGCAAGGGGCGTTGGGATCTGCTGAAAGTCAGCCGCGAATTCGATTCGCCATCGGGCGATTTGACCGAATCGCTGATCGATCGTCTGAATCTGTGGGCCGCCGAGGAAAGCGCTTTCGCCTCGCTACGCCTGAAAAAGACGGAATGGAAACAGCTTCCCCGCGAAATACTACTCCTGGACGGCTCGCCGAGCAGGCTTCCCCTCTCCCCCGAAACGGCGAGAATCGCGGAAAATTTTCTTGCCCGCCGTGGATTGTCCATACCGGTCCGCATCCTGAACCGCCGGGACGAGTTGCTGGGGAGGGTCGCCCGCGCTCCGCGCGAGACGCTCGTCCTCAGCCAATGCGCCCAGCGTAGCCTTTACGACGCCCACCTCGCCGGGGCGCTCGTAGGCATGGGGGCGGTCGTGGTTCCAGGCCCGCTGACGGCGGCGGATGGCCCGCTCTCCAACAAAGAAAAAACCTATGAGCTCCTGAACGGAAGGCAAGGCCATGAGGATGGAAACCCCGACAAGAATTCCCACCGCCAACTCGCGGCGCGCTATCGCGCGGTTCCCGAAAACGGGGCCGGCACTTCATCCACCGCCGGGGCCATTCTGGACGAAGTCACCCAACTTTCGGAGGAATGGGGAGAGTCAACTTTTTTTGTCAAACCCCTGCAAGGCGGAGGCGGCAGGGGATGTTTCCGAATCGATGTTTTTCCGGAAGGATTCGTCCTGCCTGACCTCAGCCGCATGGGGGCCGTGAAGACGAGCGTGAATGCACTGCCCCTTTCGCTCGACCCGGATAACCGGGACCATATACGGGCGTTGACCTGGCTGGCCGGACGTTTCGGGGAGAGTCCCGCGACGTCGAAGGCCTACCTTCACGCCGATCGCTTCCACGCCAATCACAAGAGTGGTCCGGCCACGCCTTACATCGGCCGCCTCCTCCGGGATTCGGCGCCCATCCTCGCCAAGCGGCTCCGGGAATCGGCCGAGAGCCGAAACCGGACGCACGAGAAACTGGCAGCCGCCATCGAGAATTACCAGCTGCTCTACGGGGTTTCCTACCGGCCCCTGATTTGCGAATGGATCGATTTCGGGCTCTTCAGCGTCCGCGCCCACCTTCGGATGAGGCAAAACGGACCGGCCCTCGAAACGCTCTACGCCCGGCTTTTCCCCATCGAGTTCACGGACGAGACGATCGGGGCGGTCGGCGTCGACAGCATCACCAACAGCGAAGAGGGGGGCATGGAGTTCAACCGCTACGCTCCCCTTCTCCCTCAACTCGTCGCCTCGGTCGGCGGGGCGGAGGCGCTCTGCGAAAGAATTCAGAATGCTTTCTTCGCCTTCTCGCGCTTCGTCTCACTCCTTCCACCGGAAGAGCGCGAGCGGATGCCCGTCCGCGCCGAATTTGACATCTCGCCGATGAACGGGCTCATCCCCGAAGGAAACGCAGATCCTGTCCGCGCGCAATGCGCGAACAGCAGATGGGAGCGCTTCATCGCCAACACCCACGAGTGGATTGAAGACGCACTATCTTACTACTCTTGGAAAATCCGTCCCGAGTAAGCTAGACTTCGCCTCATTCGGTTTCTGCCCTAGCCCAGCAGAGCTGGGACACCGGCGGACAACAGGTTCGTTTTCGCCCCACGATTGAGCGCCCATGGCCTTTGTATTCAAACGCATCTTCAACGTCCGCTCAAACGAATACGCCGTCTTTGCGGCTTTCTTTGCTTTCTATTTCCTGATCGGAATCCAGTTTTCAATCGGCCTCGCCGTCTCCGAAGCCCTCTTCCTCGCGGAAGTAGGACCCGGCTTCCTGCCCTACATGTACATCTTCAACGCCTTCGTCATCATCTTCATCAGCATGATCTACACCTCCTTCACCGACAAATTCTCGATTCCGGCCATGTTCAAGATCGTGCTCTTTTTCTTTACCGGTCTCGTCCTGATCGTCCGGTTCGGCATCACGGCCGACATCCGGGCGTGGGGCATGCCCGTCGCCTTTCCGTTCCTGCACACCCTCTTCGTCATGTTCACCAACTTGGTCCCCAACAACTTCCGCGCCTTCTACGGCCTCTATCTCGACGTCCTCCAGGCGAAACGCCTGGTTCCCATCATCCTCACCGGCGGGCGCTATGGCGGCATCGTGGGCGGATTCTCCATCCCCCTTCTTGTCTCTCTGATCGGCAGCGTCGCCAACCTGCTCTACGTATGGATCGGCGCCATCTTCGCCTCAATCTTTCTCATCGCCGTCATCCAGATTCGCCTGCGCGACTATTTGCTCGAATCACCCGAGACCGCCCGCAAAAAAGGAGGCGCCAAGCCCCCCGCCCGCAACCGGGGGAGCCTCAACCTCCTCAAGACGAACCGCTATGTCGCAGCCTTCGCCACCTTCACATTTCTAGTCGTTTTCCTCCGGAGCTTTCAGGACTACCAGTACAGCGTCGTCTTCCGTGAAGTGTTTCAGGATCGCGCCCAGCTCGCCTCCTTCCTCGGCCTCTTCACCGGTATGGCGAGCGTCGTCGCCCTCCTGATCCAGACCTTCATCACCCCGCGCCTGATACGCCGCCTCGGTCTGGGCACGGCGAACCTTCTCTATCCCCTGACGACCCTCGTCGGCCTCGCCGGCATGATGATCTCCCCCGCCTTCTATTCCGCCGTCTTTTTGCGCTTCAACAATAAAAATTTACAGGAGTCCATCCGAAACCCCATCAACGCCCTCCTCTACAACGCCCTGCCGACCAATATCCGGAGCCGTGTCGGCGCCATCATGGCCGGTCAGGTGATCGCCGTCGCCAGCATCCTCAGCGGTATCATCCTCCTCATCATCAAGCCCACCGGTCTCGCGCTCCTGCCCCTCTCGCCCAGGTGGCTGGCCTTCTTCTCGTTCCTCATCGCCATCGGCTACATCAGCGCTGGCTTCCTCCTCCGGCGCGAATACGGCGCCGCCCTCCGGAAAATGCTCGAAGATCGAAATCTCGGCCTCTTCCAGTTCGCCCAGGAAGGTTTCGGCGCCATCGATCAGGAAAGCCTCGCCATTCTCGTGAAAAACGTCCATGAAGGCGACGGCGACCTATGCATCTATGCCGCCGGCATGCTCGTCGAGACGGACCACCCCGGAGCGGTGGATGAAATACTGAGCGAAATTCCGAGAAGGGGCGTAACCACACGCTGCGCCCTGATCCGGCTTCTGGCCCAAACGAAGACCGGAAAGGAAGACGAAAGAGTCCGCGCGCTTTGGGCCAAATTCATTCGCTCGGACGAGCCCGAAACCCAGTGCGCCGTTATGGACGCCATCGCCAATGCTCAGCTGATCGACGAGTACGTGGAGCAGATCCAGGAGTGCCTGAATTCCCCGGCCCCGATCGTCCGCGCCCGGGCAGTTCACCTTCTCGTTCGTTCGGACGATCTTTTCTGGCTGGCGGCGGGCCTTCAAACCCTGCACGCCATGCTTGAAACCGGCCAATCCGATGAAAAGATATGCGCGCTGCAGTGCATCGGGGAGCTGGGAAACCCGCGCTTCGTCCGCCGAATCATTCCCTATCTCTGCGAGGCGGACGTCGCCGTCCGCGAAGCCGCGATGGAAGCGGCGGAGCGCCTCATTCCCGCTCACGCCACCGGCGAAAAACAGCTGGAAGAAGTCATTCAGACGGCACTGAAAGACCCCCAATCCGCCATCCGCCGCCGCGGAATCCGCTTTCTCGGCAAGCGCGGAACACGCGCAAATTTCGAGCGTCTCCTCGCCGCTCTTTCCGACCCGGATTCGACGGTCCGCCACGAAGCCGTCGAGTCCCTGAAGGAAATGAAAGGGAGGGGCACCCTTACCTTGGAGGGAGGCGCCCTGTTCGCCCTGCTCGGCCGATGGCTCACACCCGCCCGAAACGGCGATTCCACGGAAGTCGGCGACGACGAAATTGTCGAGGGACTGACCGAGTTTTCTCTCGAACATCTTCGGGAAATCTATGAAATCATCAATCACCTCCACACCATCGAACAAATTGGAGAAGGCAACTCCTTCGTCATGCTTCGAAAAGTCCTCAGGGACAAAGTACACGAGCGCCAGGGGTTAATACTCGAGCTTCTCGGGGTCATTGGCGATGAAAAAACCGTGGACACCGTGTCCGAATCCCTGGCCCGAGGCGAAAGAACCTCCCGGGCCATCGCCATTGAAACGCTATCGAACGTAACCGCCGTCGGGGACATCCGCCAATTGATCCTGATGCTGGAGCCCCTCCTGCTCGGGGGGACCACTTCCGAAATTCTCACCGAAGGGCGAAAGAGTTGGGATCTGTTTCCAATCGAATTCGGCCGGGTTTTGCAAATCCACATGGGCTCTCTCGAACCCTGGACACGGGCCGTTGCCGTCAACGCCGCGGGCCATTTTTTGGCCGAAGATGAATCCATCCTGCTCGCGGAAGAGGGAACCATCGAGAAAAACCGGAAGGGGTGGATCGGCCGCTTCCAAACATTGACGCGGGACGAGGATTTTTACGTCCGCGAAGCGGCGGTGATGGCGATGGGATTAATGAGAACCCACGAGGAAACCGACTTAAAAGTGCTGGAATCCGCCCTGAGCGATCCGGAGAACCGCGTCCGGCTCCAAGCACAAAGAGCAATCAAACGCATCGAATCGCTAAAGAGCACCGCCGGGCAACCCACCGCGGAAAACACAGAACGGGAAATGCTATCGACGACGGAAAAAGCCCTCTTCCTGAGAAGCGTCACCCTGTTTGAGTCCATGACGGCGGACCAACTCAAAATACTGAGCAATATCTCCAAGGAAATTCACTTTTCCCCCGGAGTTGTCCTTTTCGAAGAAGGGGAGCCTTGCGATTACCTGTATGTGATCGTCGACGGTGAAATTGAAATCGTGAGGGCTCCGGGCACCGCTGGAGAAAATATTCTCGCCATCCTCAAGCACCCTTCCTCTTTCGGCGAACTCGCCCTGTTCCGAAACGAAGGCCGATCGGCCGCCGCCCGCGCGAGAAATGACGTGATCCTCCTGGGAATCGAAAAAGACCCCCTGTTGGTGCTCGTTCAGGAACATCCGGAGATCTCCGTCGCCATCATTTTCCAGCTCACGTCGATCATTCGGTCTCAGGACGAGGCACGCGCCGCATCCGTCCAGCGCACCCAGGAAAATTAACCCGCCCGCGCCCCCATTTCACAAACCTTCTCTCGGCACTCCGCCTGGACGCGAAATCAGTATTTTCCCCATTCCAGTTGACGGGATTTGGGACGAAACCTATAATCCGCCGGATAAAAAGCTGCAGGATCCGCTCATATTATTCTAGGAGTAACGTCTCATTATGGCCTCTAGAGATTTTCGGCCGCCCGAGGAAAAAACCTCCCCCGTTTTATTCTTCGTTATGGGTCTCGTTCTCGTGGCCGTGACCTTCTGGGTTGTTTGGGACGAGTCCGTCAGCCGCCGGCCATGGAAAGCCTTTCAAAAAAACTTTAACAATTTCGAGCAAAACACCGTCGAAAAAAAGCT
>CAMYJL010000197.1 GCA_947258645.1 uncultured Nitrospinota bacterium | reverse complement strand
GTTCAACCTCCTGAACCCTTGGAGGGATGGGACACGCCCCCTTTCCAACCCAAGATTCGAAATGCCAGGATCTACGGGCGCGGGACCGGCGATAACAAAGGCCAGTTTTTCGCTCACCTAAAAGCCATCGAGGCGCTTTCAAATGCCGGCGACGGGGTCCCCATGAACCTTCGAATCCTTCTCGACCCCCAGGAAGAAATCGGGAGCCCGATGCTGGAGGAATTCGTCACAAAGCACGTGGATCTTTTCCGTGCGGATTTTGGTTACAACGCCGACGGCAGCGTTGGAGAAGGAAATATTCCCATGCTTTCATTTGGAAATCGGGGGGTTTGTTGTGTGGAGGTTAGGGTGCAGGCAGGCAGCCGGGATACACACTCGGGCCAGTTTGGAGGTCCGATGCCCAACGCCGCTTGGCGGCTTATTGAGTTTTTGAAAACCCTCAGGGACGAAACCGGCCGGGTGAGGATAGAGGGCTTTTACGAGAGCGTTCTGCCGCCTGACGATGCGGATCGAGCAGCTATGGAAGCCATCCCTTTCGAGCAAACCGCATGGCTTCGGGAAATGGGCCTAACCCGGGAGGATGGTCCCGACGAATGGAGTCACTTCGAGAAGATCATGTTCCGGCCCGCGTTGAACATCAACGGACTCACATCGGGCTACGGGGGGAGCGGCCCCAAAACTGTTATTCCCTGTGAAGCCTCGGCCAAGATCGACATGCGGCTCGTGAAGAATCAAACGCCGGCCGAGATCTTTCAGAAATTTGTTTCACACGCGAGGAAAAATGGTTTCGGCAATATCGAAATCATTCCGCAAATGCAGTATCACCCCTCCAAGACCCCCTTAGGCCATCCCATGAGCCAGACGGTCATCGCCGCCGTGAAGGGAGTGTTTGGACGGAAGCCGTTAATCTATCCTGTCACAGGGGGTTCAAACCCAAGCTACATTTTCAATGAACTTTGCGGCATCCCGATGGTGAAAGTTCCATATGCCAATTTCGACGAATCGAACCATGCCCCAAACGAAAATCTTTCGCTGGAGTTCTTCCGCAATGGAATCAAGACCAGCGCGCAGGTGATTCGAGATCTGGGAGGGCTTTGAGCCATTCTGCCACTGGAGATGAGAGGAAAGAAGCAAAATTTTTTGCCCTGGATAGGGAGGAGTTTGTTGCAACAGAGTTGCTGGTCTTTCAAAAAAGGAGAGCGCCGTGAAGGGTATTGAAAAACTAATCCTATGGCTACGGTTTTGTCGGAGGGCAATCTGATGGCTCTCACACTGGGGATTCGTTTCCCGCCGATTCAAAACCCGGCGGAGATCGGAGAAGCAGCAGCACAATGCGAGCGGGCCGGTTTTGATGCCGTCTGGATGACCGACACGCCCCTCCTTGCCGGCCGATGGGGAGACCCTTACGTTTGCCTCGCTCTCGTTGCGGCGAGGACCAAACAACTGAGGCTTGGAACCGCCGTGACCAATCCTTATATGCGCCACTTTCCCGCGGTGGCAGGGGCATGCGCAAGTCTGCACGACCTCTCGGGCGGACGGTTTATCCTCGGCCTCGGGGCAGGGGCATCGGCCGCACGCGAGTTGGGCTTCCCGCTGGGGAAACTGGGACGGTTGCGCGAGTTTACCCGTGCGCTCCGGTGTCTTTTACGCGAGGGGGCGTGCGAGATCGACGGCAGGCCAAAAGAACTCGCTCAGCCGCGAGACGTACCCGTCTACGTTGCGGCGATGGGGCCGAATACCATCGAGTTTGCCGGCGCCGAGGGAGACGGGGTCATTCTCCAGGTCGGGGCGAACCGGAAGACACTCGCCTGGGCGATGGATCTCCTTCGTACCGGGGCGGAGAAGGCTGGACGGGACGTCTCGGAGATCGACATTGTCGTCTCGGCTCAATGCGCTGTCGATCAGGACCGGAAGACGGCCATCCGGAGGGTGCGCCATCTCATCGGAATTTACTTTTACCTCGCCCCCCACATCCTGAAGATCGCAGGCCTTCCCGGCAAGCGAACGCCGGTCAACACGAGCGTATACCCCGACCTGACCCACGCGCTGGACCTCGACGAAGCGGCCCGCGCCACCGAATTTATCCCCGATGAAGTGGTTGAATCGCTCGGTCTGATCGGATCGCCGGACGAGTGGGTGGACCAGCTCCTCATGATGGAAGATGTCGGAGTGAATCACGTCCAGCTGCGCGGACCCGAGTCCTTTTCTTTGCCAGCTATCGAGATCGATTTCTGCAGGGATGAGATCATCCCCCGCTTGCTGAAAGCGCAAAGAGGTGCCCGATGACGAAGACTCATACGCTCCTTCGGGGGGCGGAAATTTTCGCGCCGGAGCCACTCGGCGAGCAGGACGTGCTCATCTGCGGCAAAAAAGTGCTCACCGTGGAGAAAGATCTCGGGCGCTTCGCCTCTCTGGAGGATGTCGAAACCATCGACCTCAAGGGGACGATGCTCGTTCCCGGCTTCATCGATAACCATGTCCATGTCCTGGGCGGCGGCGGCGGCGGCGGGCCCTTCACGCGGGGGCCGGAAATTTTCCTCTCCGACCTCGCGATCTGCGGCATTACGACGGCTGTCGGCATTCTGGGAATCGACGGACTCAGCCGGAACCTTTCCGCCCTCCTTGCGAAAGTCCGCGCCCTCACGGTGGAGGGGCTGACCGCCTACATGTGGGTTGGTTCCTACCAGTACCCGCAACCAACATTGTGCGGGGGAGCGCAGTGGGACCTTCTCTACATCCCGGAGGTCATCGGGACCGGCGAAATTGCCGTCGCGGACGAACGCGGAACGCACCCAACAGCCCATGAAATTGCTCGGCTCGCCGGTGAGACCGCCTACGGCGCCCGGCTTGCCGCAAAGGGGGGAGCTGTTTGTATCCATATGGGAAACTGCCGCGAGGGATTCGAACCACTCCTTGAGGCCTGTGAGCGCTGGGGGGTGCAGATCGAACGCTTCCTTCCGACACATCTGAACCGAACGCCGGATCTCCTCAAACGGAGCATCGACTTCGCTCTCAAGGGCGGTTACATGGACTTCACGACCGCCTTCACGGTCGAAGGAGGCATTCCAACCGCGGTCTCGGCAAGCGAATCCGCCGTCAGGTCCCGCGAGGCTGGGGTTCCACTAAGCCAGCTCGTCTTCAGCACGGACGGAAACGGTGTCCACTCCTTCTTCGACCATGAAATAATGGAGGGTCCCCGAACGCTGATCTGGCCCGTATCCTCGCTCTGGGAGGAGGCGCGCCGCCTCACCACCGATTTCGGCTGGCCGCTGGAGGAAGCAGTCGCGACTATCACAACAAACCCGGCGCGAGCGCTCGGCCTCAAGAAGGGAACCATCGCGCCGGGCCGCGACGCCGACCTGGTCGCCCTCGATGCCGACCTCCGCGTGGATTCGGTCTTCGCTAAAGGAAAACCTCTTGTCCGCGCGGGTGGGCGTATCGCAAGGGGATGGTTTGAAAAGGAAATTTAGAACGGCGGCCGGCGGCGGTGTCTCCGCGTGATGAGGATGTTCTATTCCGCCCTCCCCCTTACCTATTGGTTTTTCACAACGAAGGGCTCACAAAGGATGAGAAGGTCAAACATATAATTTGCGATTCGCGGGACATTTGGTGACTCGCATGAGGGTCTTTTTCTGAAAAACTTTCGCTATTGGTTTTCCACGACATCCTCACTCGAGGAAGAATCGGTTCGCCCATGGTTATTCTACGGCTGGGTGATTGTTGGGCTCTCCTTCGTCACCCTGGCACTTCACATCACCGCCCGATTTTCATTCGCTATTTTCCAGGTTCCGCTCATTGCCGAGTTCGGTTGGGGACGCGGGGCGCTTGGAGGCGCCTACGCACTCGGAATGGGCATCTACGCACTCACTAATCCGTTCATCGGCTCTCTCTTCGAGAAACATGGTCCACGTGCCGTCATGCCTTGGGGATCGGTCTTCGTCGGCCTCGGACTGGCGGGGGGATTCTTCATCTCCTCTCTCTGGCACGTCTACCTCTTCACCGGTGTTCTGATCGCGCTCGGCACGTCATTAAGCGGCTTCTCAATGCACGGTGCCCTCATGCCGCGCTGGTTTCAGAAGAAACGCGGCTTGGCAACGGGCGTGATTTACTCCGGGATCGGAATTGGAGCGCTAATCCTCTCGCCTGCCATTGAGCGGCTGATCACGAATTTCGGTTGGCGCGCCGCCTATTTGGTCTACGGCCTAACCGTCCTGTTCATCCTGGTACCGGCGACATTCCTCCTTCTCCGAAATCGGGCCCAGGATGTGGGCCAGGCCCTGGACGGCCTCCCACTTGGGAGCGACGGTGATCCGATCAACCCTTCAGGGCACAGCATGGCGACTGCGGGTGTATGGAAGGTGTTCCGCTTCGCCAGGGGAGATCGGCGTTTCTGGTTGCTTGCGGCCATCGCCCTAGTCATCGGGCTGTGCAACAACACCATCCTGAGCCAGCTTCAGCTCTATTTCGTCGACGTAAAATTCGGCATGGTCGTCGCTGCGATTATCTTGGGGATGACAGGATTCTTCCGCATCGGGGGTAGTGTAATCACCGGATGGTTAAGCGACCATCTGGGCCGCCAGCGCGCCATGGCCTTTTCGGCGGCAACAGCGGCGGCAGGGGTGCTCTTACTTCTTTTGATTCCTGTATTGGGTATGCCCTCGGTGTCGGGTTACGCCTTCGCCATCATTTTCGGCTTCGGCACCGGTGGCATGAGCACCTGTTTCTCAGCCATGACAGCCGATGCGTTCAAGGGGTCATCTTTGGCCACGGTGATGGGTATCCTTGAAATTTTCTATGGTGCGGGCGGGGTTATTGGACCTCCCTTGGCTGGCTACGCATTCGATTTCATGGGCAGTTACATTATACCTTTCTCTCTGATTGCCCTTGCAGTTCTCATGGTGGTTTTCATCTCCATCTTTCTATTCCAACCGGAAAGATCGCCGCAATAGTAGGACGAATCGGATCTCAGAGGACATACTCAAAACCTGTGCATGGCGAATTACTAATTCGCCATGCACAGGCACTCTCTATCAAAATGTATCGTGGCCGCCGCACGCCGCGGCCGCATCAAACTACCTCATTGTCCCGCAATTGTTGAATTTCCTCTTCGCCGTATCCCAGCGTCTTTAGAATCTCTTCCGTATGCTCACCGAGCTCAGGGGTGGCGTTTCTCATTCGCTGAGGAGTCCGGGACAATTTGACGGCCTGGCCGACAACTTTCACCTCTCCGAGCTCGGGGTGGTCCACGTGAGGGCTCATGCCCAATATCCGAACCTGCGGATCGGCAATGGTTTGATCGACAGTGTAAATCGGCCCGCAGGGAATCCCCGCGTCATTTAAAGCACCGATCCATTCCTCGCTCTTTTTTTCGCGCGTTCGCCGGTTAATATCCTCATTCAAGACCTTCCGGTTCTTCAGACGCCCCCCTGCGTCGGCATAGCCGGGATGCTCCAGCAATTCCGGCGCGCCAATCGCCGAGGCGAGGCGTTCCCACAGGTGCTGGGGACCCGACTGAATATTGATCAATCCATCGGCGGTCTCGAACACTCCTGTCGGGGAGAATGTCGGGTGATTGTTCCCCGCTTGCCCGGGCACTTCTCCCTTAATGAGATACCTCGCAACCTGTAGGTCCATCATCTGGATTTGCGCTTCCAGCAAAGAGGTGTGGACCCATTGTCCCTCGCCGGAGGATTCGCGCTCCAGCAACGCAAGAAGTATTCCCTGGGCGAGCATCATGCCGGCAGAAAGATCCGAAATCGGGATGCCCACCCGCATCGGGCCCTTCCCCGGCTCGCCGGTCACCGACATGAGGCCGCTGAGCCCCTGCGCGATCTGATCCAGCCCGGGCCGGCCGGCATACGGGCCTTCCTGGCCGAAGCCCGAAATGCTCCCGTAAACGATGCGGGGGTTCACTTTCCGAACCGCCTCGTAGTCGATGCCCAACCGGTGCTTCACCTGGGGGCGGTAGTTCTCCACCACAACGTCTGCCCCCCTTACCAAGTCAAAGAAAATCTTCCTGGCTTCTTCTTTTTTCAGATTGAGCGTGAGGCTGCGCTTGTTGCGGTGGAGATTTTGGGCTTCATAGCCGTGCCGATCCGCCCCCATGATTTCCGAACCCAAGGAAGGGGGCAATTCTATCCGGACAACATCCGCCCCCCAGTCCGCGAGCTGCCGGACCGCCGTCGGGCCCGCGCGCGCCCGAGTTAGGTCGATTACCTTGAAACGCGAAAGCGGCATGGGTTTTTCGGCCATCGTGAAGGCTCCATAACGAAAATGGGGTCGAGTGTGCGAATTCGTTCTTCTTGTTTTTTAACAATACAGGAAAACGAGCGATTTGTTGAAAGCCTGTTCATGGCGAATTAGTACTGGTAATGTCGACAGTCCCGCCCTTTGCCAAATCTTCAATCAGGCCACAACCCTTAATTCCGTTGCCACCGGTGGAGGCCCAATTTACCGATTCGAGAGATCGGGGAGATCAAGACCGTTCCCTATGTGCCGGTATCGCATCCCTTCACCGAACGGCTCATCGGGACCATCCCTCGGGAATATCTGGATCAGATTATTTTCTGGAACGGAAACGATCGGAAAGTAAAGCTCGAAGAGTTTCAGGATTACTACAACGCCTACCAGGTTCATCAGGCGCTGGATCTGAAAACACCTGTTAAAGCCGCTGGACAGGGCCTTTTTCAGACTCCTATGGCGGCTTGATTAATAATTCCAGACTCCTATGGCGGCTTGATTAATAATTCGCCATGCACAGGGTCGTTGCTACAAAATTCTGGATAATTTCGGACCCCACCAACCAGCCTTCCTAAATGGACATGTGCTTGGAATCATGAGAGTATTTTTGCATCCGTGTGAACAGAATAGCCGAAGGATTCTCATACCCTGCGGGGCATTTTCTTCCGGCCCGGTTCCGGGAGGGCGTTATGGACTTTGGCCTGAAAGACAAGCGGGCGCTGGTCGCGTGAAGCGACGAGGGAATCGGCCGCGCGATCGCGATGGGCTTGGCAGCCGAAGGGGCACGGGTGGCGTTGTTCCTGGCCTCCGAGCGCGCGAGCTTTGTAACGGGAACCACCATCGAGGTGGACGGAGGGGCATCGCACTACATCTAGGTGGGAAATCCACCGCACAAGAGGGAGACTTGGCATGAAAGTGGCAAAGCGCATCCTTCTGGCTGGATTGATTTTCGGATTGACGGGGCTCGGACTGCCTCAAGTTGCATCGGCGGTCGGCGAGTTCGACCCGAAGCTGGTCGCAGCGGCCAAGGCGGAGGGGAAGGTGGTGTTCTACACCTCCTTGAGCCGCACAGTGTCGAATAAAATCGTCAAGCGCTTCGAGAAAAAGTTCGGCATCAAGGTGAAGCACGTGCGCAAGGGAACGAACAAGATCATCCAAATGGTCGAGGCGGAGCGCCAAGCGGGCATCAAGCAGGTGGACGCCTTTTCCTTCTCGGATCCGGCCATGATG
>CAMYJL010000196.1 GCA_947258645.1 uncultured Nitrospinota bacterium | reverse complement strand
CGGCTTTGCGCGCTTCGCGGGGTGGGGAGGTGGAGCGCGGAGCAGGCCCTCTATCGCGCGCTGGGGCGTATCGACGCCCTTCCCGGCGGGGACCTGGGGGTGCAGAAAGTGGTGGCCCAGTATTATTTCGGCGAGCGGCGCGTGGATGAAAAACGGGTGCGCGAGACCGCCCGGCGGTGGGAGCCCTGGGGCTCTCTGGCGACGACCTACTTGTTCGCCGCCTGGCGGGCGGGTATACCTCCCCGAATAGAGAAAAAGTAATTTTTCGCCTCGACCGTCGAGGCGAGGGAGGCCCGAAAGTGGCGGCCATGCGCGATCTGCTGGAAATCCGCGAGCGGGAGCTTCTTGCCCCCTATGCGGCGCACAACGCCGATTCCCTCGGGCGCGCGCACCCCGAGCGGGAACACGCCCTCCGGCCCGCCTACCAGCGGGACCGCGACCGGATCATCCACACCACCGCGTTCCGGAGGCTGGAGTACAAGACCCAGGTCTTCGTCAATCACGAGGGCGATCACTACCGCACCCGGCTGACGCACACGATCGAGGTCAGCCAGATTGCGCGTTCGATCTCGCGGGTTCTCCGGCTGAACGAGGAGCTGGCCGAGGCGGTTGCCCTGGCGCACGACCTGGGGCACCCGCCCTTCGGCCACGCGGGGGAGACGATCCTGGACGAGTTGATGGCGGGTCACGGCGGGTTTGAGCACAACATCCAGTCCCTCCGCATCGTCGAAATTCTCGAGCGCCGCTATCCGGAGTTCCCGGGCCTGAACCTCACGTGGGAGACGCGGGAGGGGATCATCAAGCACATGAGCAGCTACAAGGGCCCGCTTCCCGAGGGGCTGACGAACGAGATCGCGCTGAGCCTCGAGGCGCAGGTCGTCGATGTGGCCGACGAGATCGCCTACAACAACCACGATCTTGACGACGCCATGCGCTCGGAGATCTTCACCGCCGAGGATGCGATGGCGGCCTCTCTTTGGGCGGAGCACTACGAAACCGCCCGCCGCGATTATCCGGATACGCCGGAGGACGTGATCCGCTCCGAGACCGTCCGCCGGATCATCAACGCACAGGTGACCGACCTCATCGATTCGGCGCTGGGGCGGATCGGCGAGCTGGATTTAAAGGACATCGGCGATGTCCGCCGGAGGGGGCACGGCGTGGCCACCTTCAGCGATGACATGAACCGGCGCAATCTGGAGCTGAAGAAGTTTCTGATGGCGCGGATGTACCGGAACGAGCGGATGAAGGGGCTCGAGGAGAGCGCCCGGAAGACGATCACGGATCTGTTTCAGGCCTATGTCTCGGATCCGGGAATGCTGCCCGGGCATGTCGCCCGGCGCGAGGGGGCCGACGGGCGGCACCGGATGGTGTGCGACTATATCTCCGGCATGACGGACCGCTTCGCCCTGGAGCAACACGCGCGGCTCACCGGCTCCCGGGCGGCCCGGTAGGCGATTCCGGCGCATGAAGGCTTCGGCGCCGTGAATCTTACGTGAACGTCAGGGAAACCGGACGGCGGCGAAAATCTCGGTCTCCCGGCGGTGAAGAAGAAATAGGACGGAGCCCTCGGTCCGGGCGCGCTCGGTGGCTTTTTGGAATTCAGAATAGGTTTGCACGGGGGCGTGATTCACCTCCCGGATTTGATCGCCCGCGCGGACCCCGCCCCGCGCGGCCGGGCCGCCCCGTTTCACCGATGAGACGATCAGGCCTTTTGTGGATGAAACGCCGAAACGGCCGGCAAGCCGGGGGGTCAGGGCCTCGACCTTCATCCCCAGTTCGTCCCAGAACTCCTCTCGGGCTCGAGTGGATTTGGCGGGGGCCTCCCTGCGGCTGCCCAGCCGCACGCGCGCGGTTTCCATTTTTCCGCCGCGGTAGAATTTCACCTCGACTTCCGCTTCGGGGCGCGCGCGGGCGACGAGCCTGGGAAGGCTTTCCCAGGTGACGACCGTCTTCCCGTCGAATTCGACGATCACATCGCCCCGCCGGAGCCCCGCCTTATCGGCCGGGCCGCCCCGGATCACTGTGGCCAGCCGGGCGCCCCGGTGTCTTCCCAGACCGAGTTTGCGGCTCTCTTCGAGGGAAACCTTCCCGACGGAAACGCCCAGCCGCCCGCGGACGGGGTAGCCCTTATGCCGGAGATCGTCGATCACCGCCTTGGCCTGGTTGATGGGAATCGCGAAGCCGAGGCCGATGCTTCTGAACCTTCGCCCGCGGGTGAAGATGGCCGTGTTGATGCCGATAATTTCTCCCCGGCTGTTGGCCAGGGGGCCGCCGGAGTTGCCGGGGTTTATCGAGGCGTCCGTCTGGATGTAGTCGTCGTAGGGGCCCTGGTCGAGATCCCGGCCCAGGGCGCTGACGATGCCGGCGGAAACGGATTGGGAGAGCCCGAACGGACTTCCGATGGCGATCACCCATTCGCCCACCTCGAGGGTGTCCGAATCCCCCAGCGGGGCGCTCGAAAGCTTTTGGTCGGACTCCACCTTCAGCAGCGCCAGATCGGTCTTCTCGTCCACACCGACGATGCGCGCTTTCAGTTCGGCGCCGTCATGCAGTTTCACCTGAATTTTTTCGGTGTTCTTGACGACGTGGTGGCTGGTCAGGATGAAGCCGTCCTCGGAGACGATGACGCCCGATCCGGTGGCTGACGGGTCGCCGGGAATGAGGCCCCCGAAGGGAGAGGAGGGGCTTTCTTCTTTTTTGGGGGGGCCGAAGAGGCCGCCCAGGCCGCCCGTGCCTGAGCTTTTGCGCTTCACGCTAATATGAACCACCGCCGGGCGGAGGCGCTTGACCGCCTCCACGATGACGCGGTTTCCGAATTCGGGTTTGGGCGCTCCGTCCGCGGATGGGGGGTGAGCCGCGACGAAGAGAGCGGCGGCTAGTGCAAGAACCCGGCCTGTCCATGCTCGTTGATTCATGGGGGGGCATCCCGTAGGGGCTTGTAATGGGGAAATCGGGGGAAGACGAATTTCTGTCCCGGCCCCTGGAGGATGCTACCACCGCGGGCCGGGCGGCTCAATCAAAACGGGGGACGGCCCCCCCCCGAACGGGAATTGTTGACCGCCTATGGCCCCTCTGATATAGCGTGTGCGCCGGAAGAGGGGATGCGCTAATATACCCTGTTCTCGGGCGCCCCCGCCGCTGGAATAGGGGCGGCTGTTCCGTGTAATCGATGTACCGGGAGGAATGAATAAAGATTATGCGGATTGATATCGATTGGGCGGTGGCGGTTTCACAGATCGCTCCCGCCCCCCTGACCGTGCCGTCCTGACCGTGAACCTTCAGAAAATCCGGAATTTTTCGATTATCGCTCATATCGACCACGGGAAATCCACGCTCGCCGACCGCATCCTCGAGATAACAGGCGCGCTGAGCGCGCGGGAGATGTCATCCCAGGTGCTCGACTCGATGGCCCTCGAGCAGGAGCGGGGGATCACCATCAAGGCGGCGAGCGTGCGCCTCACCTACCGGGCGGCGGACGGCGGGGACTACATATTCAATCTGATCGATACGCCCGGTCACGTCGATTTCCACTATGAAGTGTCGCGGAGCCTGACGGCCTGCGAGGGCGCCCTCCTGATTATCGACGCGACGCAGGGCATCCAGGCGCAGACGCTGGCGAACGCCTATCTGGCGCTGGAGCAGGATCTCGTCATCATTCCCGTCATCAATAAGATCGACCTGCCTTCCGCCGACCCCGACCGCGTGATCACCCAGGTAGAAGAAGTTCTTGGGCTGGGCGGCGAAGAGTGCCTTATGGTCAGCGCGAAGGAGGGCGTCGGGGTGGCCGAGCTCCTCGAAGCGATCGTGGAGCGGGTTCCGCCTCCCCAGGGGGATCCCGAAGCGCCGACGCGGGCCCTCATCATCGATTCCTGGTTTGACTCTTACCAGGGGGCGGTCCCGCTCGTCCGGGTGTTCGAGGGATGCATCCGGAAAGGGGATTTGGTCAAGTTCATGTCCACCCGCAGTGAACATCAGATCCTGGACGTGGGGATGTTTACGCCCCATCCCGCTGAACTGGGCGTTTTGGGACCGGGGGAGGTGGGTTTCCTCACCGCCGCCATCCGGGATGTGAGCGATACCAAGGTGGGCGATACCGTCACGCTGACCCGATCGCCGGCGGAAACCCCCATCCCGGGATTCCAGGAACCCAAGGCCATGGTGTTCAGCGGGCTGTATGCGGCGGACAGCGGGGATTTCGAGAATTTGCGCTCGGCGCTGGACAAGCTTCAGCTCAACGATTCGGCCTTCACGTTCGAGCCGGAGACCTCGGGGGCGCTGGGATTCGGCTTTCGCTGCGGCTTCCTCGGGCTCCTCCACATGGACATTATCCGGGAGCGGCTGGAGCGGGAGTTTGATCTGACTCTGATCTTCACGGCCCCGACGGTGGTCTACCGGGTCGTGCTGAATGACGGCTTCGTCGAGGAGATCGAAAGCCCCGCCCGGCTCCCCGACCTTTCGCGGGTCGATCACATTGAGGAGCCCTTTATCCTGGGTACGATTCTGGTGCCTTCGGAGTACGTGGGCGCGATCATGAAACTCACACAGGAAAAGCGGGGCGTTCAGCGCTCGATGGAATATCTTGACCCGCAAACGGTCCAGCTTGTCTATGAATTGCCGTTTAGCGAGATTCTTTTTGATTTCTACGATAAACTGAAGTCCATCACGCGCGGTTACGCGAGTTTCGATTACGAACATCTCACTTTCCGAACCTCGGATGTGGTGAAGCTGGACATTCTTCTGAACGAGCAGCCCGTCGATGCCTTCTCCACCATCATCCACAAGGAGAAGGCCTACTATTACGGGCGGGCGCTCACCGGCCGGATGCGGAAGCTGATTCCCCGGCAGATGTTCGAAGTCATCATCCAGGCGGCCGTGGGGAACCGCGTGATCGCGCGCGAGACCATCAAGGCGCTGCGCAAGGACGTGACGGCGAAATGCTACGGCGGCGACATCACCCGGAAGCGGAAGTTGCTTGAAAAGCAAAAAGAGGGCAAGAAGCGCATGAAAAACATCGGTACGGTGGAAGTTCCCCAGGAGGCTTTCATGGCGGTCCTGGACGTGGGGCGGGAGGTATCGTGACGGACACGGGCGCGGCAGCGAGACAGGACACCGCCTACAGGCGCAAGGAGAAGTCCACCCTCCGGGAATACGCCGAGGCGATCATCGTCGCCCTGCTTCTGGCTTTGTTCGTCCGGACCTTCATCGTCCAGGCGTTTAAAATTCCCTCGGGGTCGATGGAAGATACGCTGCTGGTCGGCGATCATATTCTGGTGAGCAAGTTTATTTATTGGCTCCGGGATATCGAGCGGGGCGACGTCATCGTGTTCCGGTTCCCCAAGGACGAGGACCGGGATTTTATCAAGCGCGTCGTCGGGCTTCCGGGCGAGGAGATCATCGTCCAAGGCAAGCGGGTTTATGTGAATTGCAAGACCCCGGACGAGCTGGGGTCATGCAAGCCGCTCGATGAGTCTTTTGCGGTGTATAAGCCCAATGGCCAGGCGTATGGTTCCCCGTTTCAGAAAAGAATCTTCCGCGTCCCGCCCGGGCACTATTTTGTTCTGGGAGATAACCGGAACAACAGCCAGGACAGCCGCTTCTGGGGGTTCCTCAAGGCGGGGGAGCAAATGGACCACCTCCCCATCCGGTTTGCCGGACTCTCGGCCCAAATCCCTTTCCCCTGCTCTTTGTGGTCCGCTCCCTGTTGGGATTCGAAGATTCGGGGCGCGGCGTTTTTAATCTACTGGTCGTGGAATCACGACGAGGGAAATCTCCGCTGGGGCAGGCTCGGAAAATCGATTCACTGACCCCCGCTCCGCGTCAATCCTTTCCAAAAACCGGACGTTTTATACTTTCCCACCCCATCTGCGCTTGATCCCAGGGGGTCCATTCGCATCGATCCCCGATTGGCCCCCATTGAACGGGATTCGAGGCGGGCCCGAAGAGCGCGCGGGTGGGCACTCCTAAAAGCGCCGCGAGATGGGTGACGCCTGAATCGCCCCCCAGATAAGCGTCCGACTCGGCCAGCGCCCCCGCGAGAACTTCCAGCCGGGATGTCTCCAGGGCGGGGAGGGCATCCCCCCAGTGGCCAAGAAACGCCGCGCACGCCTCCTCGTCGGCCGGGCCTCGAATAAGAAAAGGCCGGGGAGTAAGAAAAGGGCGGGCCGGGTTTTTCCGGCAGTAATCCTTCGCAAGGCGGGCGATCCTCTCGGGAGGGGGCCATTTGGCCCTTCCGCCGCCGCCGGGGTGAATTCCGAAAATGGGAAATCTCTCCAGCCCCATGCCGCTCAGGAGGCGGCGGGCGTTCTCCCGGCTCTCCTGCGAAGGCCGGAGCGGGGCCGTGGCGCCGCCGTCCGGGGAGATGCCCAGCGGCTTCAGGGAGCGGAGGGTCCAGTCGGCCACGTGGATTGGCTCCCCGTCAGGCGGAAAGGGGGAGGATAGAATCCATCGCCCCGGAAAATTCGAGTTCAACCGATGCGCAACCGCCCCGCCTTCGTCGCTGCCCGTAAAAAGGACGGCGATATCGAAACCGTCGAGGAGCCGGTCGAGGTCGTCTCCCCCGTCCGAAGAATCCTGATGAAGGAGATGAAACGGGACCGAGTTCGCATCGAGAACGGCGTCCACGCGGCCAGCGTCCTTTAAAGGAGCGGCATAGGCGGGATGGGCCGCCAGGGTGAGGCGGGCGCCGGGAAAGCGGCGGCGCAGGGCGTCGAGCGCGGGGAGGGTGAGGAGGGTGTCGCCCAGGGCGCCGGAGCGGTAGAGGAGTATTCGAG
>CAMYJL010000195.1 GCA_947258645.1 uncultured Nitrospinota bacterium | reverse complement strand
TCGCAACCGGCCAGGAGCGGGTTCTGCATACGCGCGGGGCCCAGCAGATCGCCCTGAGCCAGACATGGCGGGATCAGGTGCTTTCGCTCCTGAGCGACCCCAACATCGCTTATATCCTCATGCTCCTGGGCATGTACGGTCTTTTCTTCGAGCTCTCGAATCCGGGGAGTATCCTTCCCGGGGTGGTCGGGGCCATCAGCCTGTTGCTCGCGATGTACGCAATGAAGGTGCTTCCCATCAACTATGTGGGTCTGCTTCTCATCGGCCTCGCTGTTATATTGTTTCTTCTGGAAATAAAAGTGGTTAGCTACGGGGGATTGACCATCGGCGGGATCGTGGCCATGACGCTGGGGTCCGTGATGCTCGTTGACTCGCCGGACCCGGTTCTGCAAATCAGCTTGAAGGTGATACTCCCCGCCGTGGCGGGCACGGCCATGTTTTTTGTCTGGATCGTCGGCCTGGGATTCCGGGCGCAGCAAACTCGGCCCGTGTCGGGTCTGGAAGGGATGATGGGCGAGACCGGCGTTGTGCGTGCCGCCGGGGAGAATGGGGGACCGGTGAAGGTGTTTGTTCATGGGGAAATCTGGCTGGCGGACTCGGACGAACCTCTCGAGCCTGGACAAAAGATTCGTGTCGTCTCGATGAAAGGCCTGAGGCTCCATGTTGCCAAGGAGGATGAGCCATCGTGAATTACAGCATAATCGTTTTGGTTGCCATTGTCGGGTTGTTTTTGTTCAGTGCGATCCGGGTTCTCAACGAATACGAGCGCGCCGTCATTTTCCGGCTGGGGCGCTATTACCGCACCAAGGGCCCCGGCCTTATCATTGTCATTCCCATCATCGACCGCCCGGTCCGCATCAGCCTCCGGCTGGTGACCATGGATGTTCCTCCTCAGGACGTCATCACGAAGGACAACGTGTCGGTGAAGGTCAATGCCGTGGTTTATTTCCGGGTGCTGAACCCGGAAAATGCCGTGATTGAAGTCGAGGATTTTCTGTATGCCACCGGCCAGTTGAGCCAGACGACCTTGAGGAGTGTTTTGGGTCAGATGGAGTTGGACGACCTTCTTTCCGAGCGCGAAAAGATTAACCATCAGCTTCAGGAACTGCTCGATCAGGCGACCGACCCCTGGGGAATCAAGATAACCAACGTCGAGGTCAAACACGTAGACCTTCCGTCCGAGATGCAGCGGGCCATCGCCCGGCAGGCCGAGGCCGAGCGCGAACGGCGGGCCAAGGTCATCCACGCCGAGGGTGAGTTCCAGGCCAGCTCCCGGCTTGCGGAGGCGGCGACCATCATCGGCACGGCTCCGGGCGCTCTCCAGCTCCGTTTTCTGCAAACGCTTTCTGAGGTGGCGACCGAAAACAATTCCACCATCGTATTCCCGCTTCCCCTCGACCTGATCCGCCCGCTGTTGGCGATAGCTGATGGCATGTCAGCAGATGCCGGGGGAGGAGGAGGGAACAAATAGGGCCGGGGGTGGCGGCTGATGCGACCTGACGCCCGGCCGCATTTTTTTTATGATGGGGAAAGAGGGTGTCCGGCTAGAAGCGCCGCTCGCCCGGGCGCCGAATGATGGACGGCGGCCGGTCATAGTCCGGTGGGGCTTCGGGGGCGTCGGGGTCCGGGAAATCGCTTCCCCATATCCCCCGCCTAAACGATTTCGCGAATTTCTCGGCCTTCAGGAGTTCCTTCCTGTGCCGGACATTGGGATGTTTGATGATCGCCTGGGCGAAACCGCGTAGAAGAACCAGCGAATTTACAAACGTCCCATCTCCGAGATAGACGTAATACCTCGCCTGCCCGTATGCATCCACCAGTTTTTCATCGACTTCCAGATGGACCGTCTTCCCTTCGAGCAAGGCCCGAAGAAAAGCAAAGGACTCCTTCCCCCCCCGCGCGCTCAAAGCCGGGGCGGTGACACCGATGAGCGCCCCGCGTAAACCGTTTCCTACCTGAAAACTCGCACCATCGAATACGCGGGTGATTTTGGCCGGAAGGCGTTTGACGGGTTGTGGCGCCGCGCTCGCGATGCCTCCCGTGATCAGGAATGAGGAAAGGATCGAAACGAGAAGCATTGCCGAAAATCGGAGCGACATGCCGAACATCCCCATTGGATTAGATGCCCCGGAAATTTGAAAAATCCTTTTTGGGTGAATGTGCTCCGGGCAAACCGAGCGCGGAGATTCCAAATGGTTGGCTGTTTCGGGTCCCCGGGTCAAGTGGGGGGGCAAAGAGAGTCGGCTTGGACGGCTCTCCCGATATCCGCGTAATCGGCAAGTTCTTGCTCCGGGGGAAATTTTTCCCCCCGAGTCACTTGGAATTGAATTATTTTCATCTGAAGATCTCTGCCATCTGTTTGATAATATAGGTCTTGAATGAAATTGAGTGGCTTAGGCGCTGGCATGTGTCCTGCAAGTATTAGGGACAGGGGTCGTTCTGCCGGGCGAGACCGCCGGGGATATCTTTCTCATTTTGCAGACTATCAAGGGGAAGGGGTCATGTACCTGAAACGAGGATTCTGGATTCGAACGGCGTTTGTCGTTTTGGCGGGGATGCTGTCCGCCGGGGTCGGGTTTCAGCCACAAATCGCGGACGCGGCTTCGGCCAAGGGAATTCCCGTCAAGAAAATTCCCGATAAACGAATTCCGAAGACATATCGGTATTATCAAGCGCCTGCGTATCAGAAGCGCGCGAAGAAAAACCGCAGGCTTGTGATAAAAACCCGGCGCGCGGGACGACAGTTGCGCCGAACGGGTTCGGCCTACGAGGATGATTTCCGCTAGGCGACGCTCCTTTGAAATAAAGCCGCCATCTTCCCCAACAGGCGGAATGAAAGGCAAGGCGACGCAGGTTTCGGGAGGCCGCGCCGAACCTTCAGCGGGACGATCCGCCAGCGAGACAATACGCATGGGCCTCTTAAAAGCATATCGAATTTCTTCTTCATTCTTCGTCCGGATTTCCCTCATCCCTTCTTGAATTCCCCTCCCTCTGCGGGATTCATTCGCTGCGGCCGTTTTTCCCCGAACATTCAAGCGGCTGGCGCGGATCGGGTGCGCCTCATCCCGACCTGCCGAAGCCGATAACTCTGCTTGAATGGATTTGGCGGTCTTGCCGGGACGAAGAGCGGCTTTGGCAATCCCCCCCGGTTCGCTGATATAGTTCCCTGAAATCCCGAAATCTCAACCAATGTGTGCTGGAGGGCGAAATGCCGAAGGCGGATGATCTGAAGCAGGGGGACCAGTTCGACGGATTTTTTCATGTCCGCGGCTACGAGGAACGGGTGACCCGGGCGGGAAAGACGTATCTTGACCTCACACTGGAAGATCGCACGGCTGCCATCCCCGCGAAGGTCTGGGAGGCCGGAACGCAGGTGCTGGGAACCATCGGGCGGGGGGATTTCGTCAAAATCCGGGCGACCGCCGAGGACTACCGGGGAAACCTGCAGCTGCGGGTGCACAGGATTCGGAAGGTGAACGATGAGGATGTGGAAGAAGGGTTCCGGCCGGAAGAATGCATCGAGCAGACGCCCTTCGATATCGATTCGATGTGGGAGGAGATCCATCAGATCGCGAACAGCCTCCATCCGATGGTGGCTGAATTCGTTGTTTCGATTTTTGCGGAGTATGAGGAGAAGTTCCGGGTATGGCCGGCTGCCCAGAGTATTCATCACTCCTATCTGGGCGGGCTTCTGGAGCACACGCTTTCCGTCACGAAGACCTGCGTATATCTCGCGGAAAAGTACGATGTTTCCCGGGACATCCTTTTGGCCGGGGCTTTGCTGCATGACATCGGAAAACTGGACGAGCTCTCCGCGAGCGGAGGAAACTTTTATACCGATGAGGGGAGGCTCATCGGCCATGTTGTTTTGGGAAGAGACATCGTGCGGGATCACGGGAAAAGGTCCGAGAGGCTTCCGAGCGAATTTTTGCTTCACCTGGAGCATCTGATTCTGGCTCATCAGGGACAGCTGGAGTGGGGGACGGTCAAGGTTCCGATGACGCCCGAAGCGCTGCTTCTTCATTACGCGGACGACATCGATGCGAAATTCAATATCGCGACTCGGACGATCGAGCAGGATCGGGGCGAAGAAAATTTCACCAGCCGGAGCGCGATCATGCAGCGGGCTTTTTACAAGCTTCGGCCTGTTCTTCCTCCTGTTGAGGAAGCAGGGGAAGAGGATATTCCGGGCGGCGTTCCCTCTGTCCAGGGCAATGGGTCTTCCCTCGATAACCATGCGGATTCGGCCGCTCCGCCCGAAGGCGGCTGATTTCGGGCGTCATCAGACCGGCGCGCGCTCCACGCTTTCATTTTGGCGCGCCAACAGAATGACGTTCCTTGCCGGTGCCTTCCAGACAACCGGATTAGGTGCATGTTTTTGATTTTTGACCGGTTATCAAGCCACTCTCTTTTGGGCGGGGCAAAATTTTCCGTTTTCGGCCGGACGGGTTGAAGAATTTGAATTGTTTGATAGTTCTCTATTTCGTTGTAATCCGGCCGGTTACCTCTTTTTCCTCCTGAATTATCCACGGCACGGGCGTTGCACTTCTCTCCAGATAACGAAGGGAACGGAATTGTCCCGGAGCGGGGGCATTTTGGAGAGAAGGAGTCTCGGAATGATCAAGCAATGCGGTTACTGTTGTCGTGTGTATGGAGAGGACGGTGAGTATCACGACATCGGTCTGAAAGAGCCGGTGGTTGAGATTTATGTCGCACCGCCGAAGAAAGAAAGAGTTCATGTCTCGCACGCGATTTGCACTGAATGCTTCGAGGCCATGATGAATTCTGCTCAAAAGGGCGCCGGGAGCGGAGATGCGGTTCAAGATGATCGCGCGGCCAAAAACGAAGTCCGCTCAGCCGGACCGATTGTGACGAACGGTTCCAATTAGCACGAATAAGCTTTTAGAAGACGCCAGGAAGGGGGGCGGATTGTAAAATTCGACTCCCTGGGTATCCAACCGAAGGCAATTTTTCTTGCATATATGATCTGGCCGGGTGCCGCGGCCCGCCTCCATCCGTTTTTGTCTGAAGGGTGGGGCGAATCCCGGCCGATTGGTATGTCAGGATACGGCCTGCGAGCCGAGGCACCTTCCGAACATGTCGAACACCTTTTCCCATACCTTTTCCGCAGCGTCTTCGTTATAGAGAGATCGTTCCGGAAAGCAGAAGCCGTGGTGCGTGCCGGGATAAACGTCCAAGCTGTAGGGGACGCCGTTTTTGTCCAATGCCGCGGTCAGATCGGGAATGACGTTTTCGGGAACCTGGTGATCGGTTTCGGCGAAGCCGAGATATAGCTCCCCCTTGATGCGGTCCGCGAGAAGATGGGGCGAGTCGGCCTCATCGGTCACGATCAGCAGGCCGTAAAGCGACGCGCAGGCCGCAAAATGCTCCGGGAAGGTTCCCGCCGCCGAAACGATGGACTGCCCGCTCATGCAGTAGCCGATGCACCCCTTCGGCCCCGGCCTCACTCTCTCGTTTCCGTCCAGCCAGGCCAGCATCCCCTCCGTGTCCCTCATGGTACGCGCGTTGTCGATGCTGAACCGGGCCGCGCTGACGACCCTCCTCATGGCCTCGTCCCTGTTTTCATCCCTTCTGTCCGGGTCGAACCGGATGCTGCCCAGCCGGTAGTACAGGTCGGGCAAAAGGCAAAAGTAGCCCTGTTTCGCGATCCTGCGGGACAGTTCCCGAAGTTCCTCGCGGATACCCGAAGCATCCATGTAAAGGATGACGCCCGGGAAGGTTTCCCCGTTTTCCGGGTGAACCGTAAAGGCCGGCATCAGACCATCCTCGGTTGCGATCTCTACATTCTGCTCAATCATGGGGTTTCCTTCCGCATATGGGACGTTTGCCCGCCGCTTGTTTATTTCGGCCGGGAAAAAGGTATCATATATCCATTCCAATACTGGCTACCTGGAGAAATTGCATGGCAGACATCGATGATATCAAGGATGGAAAAGATTTTGGCATCGGCATCCCGCAGGAGAACCGCCCGTTTTTCCTGAAAGGCTCCGGGGCGCTTGACTGGGGGATGCAGAACCGCCTGGCGCGGATATTCAACCCTGACACCGGCAAAACGGTCATGCTGGCCTTCGATCACGGGTATTTTCAGGGGCCGACGACCGGGATCGAGCGAATCGATCTCAACATCCTTCCGTTGGTTCCCCATGCAGACGTGTTGATGTGCACCCGAGGGGCGCTTCGAAGCTGTATCCCGGCGGAATCGACCAAGCCCGTGGTGCTCCGCTGCAGCGCCGGGCAGAGCATCCACACCGAGCTTTCCAACGAGCTGGTGGGTGTGGATATCGAAGACGCCATCCGGCTCAACGCCGCGGCCATGGCGGCGCAGGTGTATATCGGGGCCGAATACGAACACAAGTCCATCGCCAACGTCGTGAAACTGGTCGATACCGGGACGCGCTACGGAATTCCGACCCTGGCGGTTACTGGCGTCGGGAAGGACATGGCGCGCGACGCACGCTACTTCGGGTTGGCCACCCGCATCGCAGCGGAGATCGGCGCCCACTACGTCAAAACCTACTTCGTGGAAAAGGGGTTCGAGAAAGTGACCGCCGGATGCCCGGTTCCCATCGTCATCGCCGGGGGGAAGAAGCTGCCGGAGCTGGACGCCCTGACGATGGCCTATAAAGCGGTTGACCAGGGGGCGATGGGCGTGGACATGGGGCGGAACATCTTTCAGTCCGACTCGCCGGTGGCCATGATCCAGGCGGTGCGGGCGGTGGTTCACGAGAACGAAAAGCCGGATAAGGCGTTCGAGCTTTTCCTCAGCCTGAAGAACGAACTCGCCGG
>CAMYJL010000194.1 GCA_947258645.1 uncultured Nitrospinota bacterium | reverse complement strand
GACCTGAACGAATCCCTCCGCGAACCGCAGGGTATCGGCCGTCATGCGAATGCTTCCGGGCTGGGCCAGCTGCTCCATTCTGGCGGCCAGGTTTGTTGTATGCCCCACGGCGGTGTAGTCCATCCGGAGGTCGCTTCCAATCGTTCGCACGACGACCTCGCCCGAATTCATCCCCACGCGGGCGTGTACCTCGATTCCATGCTCTCTTCGGGCTTCCTCGGCGTAAGTCCGCATCGCGTTCTGAATGGCGAGGGCGGCGTAGCAGGCGCGAAGAGCGTGGTCCTCCAGCGCGAGCGGCGCGCCGAAGAGCGCCATGATGCCGTCGCCCATGACCTGATTGACGGTGCCCTCGTAGCGGTGGACGGCTTCCATCATGCGGGTGAGGACGGCGTCCAGCAGGGACCTTGCGTCCTCGGGATCGCGGTCGGCCAGAAGCTCCATCGAGCCTTTCAAATCGGCGAAAAGAACGGTCACCTGTTTGCGCTCGCCCTCGAGGGAGGCCTTTGAGGTCAGGATGCGCTCGGCTAAGTATCTGGGCGTGTAGGTTTCGGGGGATGTGAATTTCGGCTCGGCATGGTCAGTTTGGGTTAAAGGCTGGCCACACCCACCACAGAATTTATTGGCCGGCGGGTTCGCGGTCCCACACCCAGCGCAGAGGCGTTCAAGCTTCGCTCCACACTCGCCGCAGAACTTCATTCCTTCAGAGTTTTCGTGTTGGCACTGAGGGCACTGCACGGGAGAGCCTCCAGTCAGCCAAGTTCGCTGATTACTTTATCTTTGTAGGATGAGTCTATCTTTTATGAACTGGCAGGGTCAAAGACCTCGTACTGTGACAGAAAATGTGGCAGAGCCCTCCACACTTCACCCGATTCCACCTCACTTGGGCCAACTTCGGGTTCTGGCCTGTTTATTTGAAGTTCCTTCTTTTTGTCAGATTTAAAAGGGGTTTCCGGGCTGTCCGATTCGCCAGCTATTTCGTCTTCTGGCCCGTGACGATGATGCGGGGCTCTTCGGGAGAGAGGGCGCGGGCGTCGTAGCCGCCGTAGAGCCGGACGTCGCGGAAGCCCGCCTTTTCCGCGAGCGCGCTGATGTCGTCCGGCTCGTAGAGGCGGACGGAATAGAAATAGCGCCGGAGGGGCTGGCCGGGATGCTGGAGCGTCCGCCGGATTTCGTAGCGCTCCCCATCCGGGGTTTGCACGATGCGGCTGGTCTCGGTCACGTCTGACTCCTTGAGGCGGAAGGAGAGGTCGGGCACGGGATTGGCGCGAAGATTGGCAGGATGCTTGATGTCGAGGTAGAGTCTTCCCCCCGGAGCGAGAACGCGGCCCGCCTCCCGGAGCGCTTCCAGATCTTGCGCGGCCGTGCCGAAGTAGCCAAACGAGATGAACATGTACGTGACCGCATCGAAGCTCCCGGAGGGAAAGGGAAGGCGGCGTACGTCCCCGCGGGCCCATTTTCCCCGGGGCTGGTTCCGGCGGGCGATGGCGAGGAGGTCCGCGCTCAAGTCGAAGCCCACCGGGTCGAGGCCGTTCTCCCGCCACACCTGGCTGTGGCGGCCGTATCCGCAGCACAGATCGAGAACCCTTGCCCCGGATCCCAGGTTCAGCAGGAGTTCGACCGAGAGGGCCTGCAGTTCGGTTATCGACTCCTCGAAGGTCTGCATGAGAGGATAGTCGGTGTCGAATCCGCTCTCGTACCATGATTTTTCTTCCGGCATGCTGTTCTCCCGTGTGTCCGGACCCGGAGAGTTTCCGGAATATGTGTTCGTGCCGCAAGCATTTAATTCATTCTGACGGGTGGTTCCAGTGATACTCCGGCTGATTTTTTACGCGATCCTTTTCGGGGCGATCTACTACGCCGTGCGGGGCCTGTTCGGCGGCGGGGCAAGAGCCCGCGGAGACGGAGAGGCGGATGAGGGTTCGGACGACGCCATGATAGCGTGCCCGGAGTGCGGAACCTATTTCCCGAGGGGCATCGGTGTCCCGGGCCGCGTCCGGGGCAGGAAATATCTGTTTTGCGCCGTGGAATGCGCCCAGAGCTACCGGTCGCGGGGCGGGCCTCCCCCGGACGACGGGACACCCGGCCGGGAGGAGGCGTAGATCGGGGGGCGAAAGCCGGGATTGATGTTTTGGGGCGCCTCGCGTAATCTTTTATCCTCGCGAATCGCCCATAAGTGTGCGTTTTGCAGGGGATAACGCACAGAAGAAATACGGGGCTCCAATCCGGATGCAGGAGGATGCATGAAGATTTTCATCGACAGCGCCAATCTCGAGGATATCGAAGAGGGTGTTTCGTACGGGGTGGTGGACGGCGTGACGACCAATCCGTCGCTGATTGCGAAAGAGGGTGCGGATATCCACTCCCGGATTCGCCAGATATGCGAGATTGTCGATGGGCCGATCAGCGCCGAGGTTGTTGCGACCGAGTGGGAGGAAATGGTCGAGGAGGGGCGCGATCTTTCCCAGATTCACGAAAATGTGGTGGTCAAGGTGCCTGTCGGCCCCGAGGGCCTGCGCGCGGCCAAAAAGCTCCGGGAGGAGAATATCGACACCAACGTCACCCTGATCTTCAGCCCGTCCCAGGCGCTGCTGGCCGCGAAGGCCGGCGCTTCCTACGTGAGCCCATTCGTGGGCCGGCTGGACGACATTACGCAGCCGGGCATGGAGATGGTCCGCGACATCGTTCAGATTTTCCAGAACTACGACTTCGCGACGCAGGTGCTGGTCGCCAGCGTTCGCAACCCGTTGCATTTTCTCGAGGCGGCGAAGATGGGGGCGGATGTCGCCACGCTTCCCGTCGCGGTTGTCCGGCAGCTTCTCAAGCATCCCTTGACCGATATCGGGTTGGAGAAATTTCTGGCGGATTGGCATAAGGCGTCCGAGTTGCGCTAGACCTTTTTCAGGCGGGAGAAATCGAATCATGCCCATGTACGAGTTCATGTGCGCCGAATGTGAATCGGAGTTTGAAACCCTGGTGCAGTCGGCCGATGCCGTCTCGTCGGTCGAGTGTCCCGAATGCGCCTCGCGGAAGGTGCATAAAAAGCTTTCCCTCTTCGGCGTTGCCGCCGGAAAGGCGTCCAGTCCGGGTTCTTCCTATACGAGCGGCTTCTCCGGCGGGGGAGGTTGCTGCGGGGGAATGTGTTCCGGTCACTAGGCGGTACTTTCCGAAACCCCCGGCATATTGCTCAACGCCTCCGTCCCTCCGCCTTCGCCCATCAATAGTGGAGTAATCGATATGCCGGATAAGGCTGACGAACGGGTCAGCATCGGCCAAACGGCGCTCAGTCAGTTCAATCACGCCGCGGAAGTCATGAAGCTCGACGAGGAGTTCCGCGTCCTTCTCTCCATCCCATTCCGTGAGGTCCGGGTCGAGGTTCCACTCCGGAAGGACGACGGATCTCTTGTCGTCTATCAGGGCTACCGGGTTCAGTTCAACGGCGCGCGCGGCCCCTTCAAGGGCGGCATCCGCTACCATCCCCACGTCGATATGGATGAGGTGACCGGGCTGGCGGCCCTCATGGCCTGGAAGACAGCCCTCATTGACATTCCTTTCGGGGGCGGCAAGGGAGGGGTCAACGTCGATCCCCGCGATCACACCATTTATGAGATCGAGCGCCTGACCCGAAAGTTTATCTCCCGAATCGGGCGCGTCCTCGGGCCCTACCGCGATATTCCCGCTCCCGACATGAACACCAACGCCCAGGTCATGGCGTGGATCATGGACGAATACAGCAGCCGCCAGGGATTCAGCCTGGCGGCGGTGACGGGCAAGCCGCTCGCGCTGGGCGGTTCGGCCGGTCGGGAAGCGGCGACGGGACGGGGGGTCGTATTCTGCTTCGCCGAAGTCGCCCGGCTGGAGGGATGGGATGTCGCGGGCATGAGCGCGGCCATCCAGGGGTTCGGAAACGTGGGGAGCTACGCCGCGTTGTTCCTCTCCGAACTCGGAGTGCGGGTCGCCGCCATCTCCGATGTGTCGGGCGCCTACTATTCGAAAAAAGGGGTCGATATCCAAAAAGCGCTCGACCATGTGGCCGCCTCCGGCGGGCTGGAGGGCTTCACCGGAGCCGACAAGATCACGAACGAAGAGCTTCTCGCGCTGGATGTGGATGTGCTCGTCCCGGCGGCGCTGGGAGGCGTGATCAACCGGAAAACCGCGCATGACATGAAGGCCCGGATTCTCCTCGAGGCGGCAAACGCGCCCGTGACTTCCATCGGCGAGAAGATTCTCGATGAAAAGGACGTTTACGTGATCCCGGATGTCCTGGCCAACGCGGGAGGGGTGACGGTTTCCTACTTCGAGTGGGTGCAAAACATCCAGCAGTTTGACTGGGAAGAGAAACGGGTGAACGATGAGCTGAAGAAAATCATGACCCGAGCCACCCAAGAAGTGCACACGTTGGCAAAAGATAAGAAAATCGCGATGCGCACCGCCGCTTTCATCATCGCCATTGAGCGTGTGGCGATGGCCGAAAAACTTCGGGGTATTTAGCCCAGCTGCCGGAATAGGGTGTTTTTTTTGTCCGCCTACGATATCGACACCCAGGGTCTGACCAAGTCCTTCGGGGATCTGAAAGCCGTTGACGGGATCACTCTCCAGGTCGGAAAGGGGGAGTGTTACGGCGTGCTGGGCCCGAACGGCGCCGGGAAAACCACAACCATCAAGATGATCCACGGCGCTGTCCGCCGGGATGGCGGGCGGCTGAACGTCCTCGGTATGGACGGCACAAGCCATAGCCGGGAGATCCGCGAGCGGATGGGCCTGGTGCCCCAGGAAGACACGCTCGATAACGAACTCACCGTCTACGACAACCTCTGGGTGTTCGCCAACTACTTCGGGATTTCCCGCCGGCAGTCGCGCCCGCGGATCGAAGAGCTTCTGGATTTCGTCCAGCTCCGCGACAAGTGGGACTCCCAGATCAAGACCCTCTCGGGCGGCATGAAGCGGAGGTTGCTCATCGCGCGCGCGCTCATCCACAAGCCGCAGCTTCTGGTGCTCGATGAGCCGACGACCGGCCTCGACCCCCAGGCGCGGCACCTCGTCTGGCAGCGCCTCCGGGAGCTGCGCCGGCAGGGGCTGACGATTCTCATGACGACGCACTACATGGAAGAAGCGGCCCAGCTCTGCGACCGGATCGGTGTCATGGACGGCGGGCGCTTTCTCGTCGAGGGCGCCCCGCGCGATCTGGTGCGCGAGCGGGTGGGCGAGGAAGTTCTCGAACTGCGCGGGGTGGAAAAGGAGGAGGTGAGCGGCGCGCTCGACGGGCTCGCGATCGATGCCGAGCAGGCGGGCGACACGCTGTATCTCTACTGCACCAACGGCGCTCCGGTGATGGAGCGGCTCATGGCGGCCGGAAAGCGGGACTTCCTGCGCAGGCCGGCGACGCTGGAAGATCTGTTCCTGCGGCTGACGGGGCGGGAGCTGCGCGAATGATACGCCGTGATCTCATCCCCACCCACCGGGCGCTTCGCGTCTGGGTACGCCATCTGATTCAATACCGCTCCTTTTACCTGGCCGAATGGGCGGGCAACTTTGGCGAGCATTTTCTCTATCTGCTGGCGTTCGGCTACGGGCTCGGGAGGCTTGTCCCCTCGCTGAACGGCCTGAGCTACGCGCAATTCATTGGGCCGGGGCTGGTGGTCTCGATCGCCATGTGGACTTCCTCGTATGAATCGACCTTCGGCGCCTATTCCCGGATGCGCATTCAAAAGACCTACGAGGCGATGCTCTCCGCGCCCCTTTCGGTGGGGGATATCGTCCTGGGTGATTTGCTCTGGTGCGCGACGCGGGCGCTGATCGGCTCGATACTGATGATGATCGTGCTGATGATTTTCGGGCTCATCGGCTCGTTCTGGGCGGTCGCCGTTCTTCCCATCATTTTTCTGGAAGGATTGATGTTCGGCTCGCTGGGGCTGATCGCCGCGGGGCTCGCCCCGAACTTCTCGTTCTTCAGCTTTCACTTTTCGGTTGTCGTGATGCCGATGTTTTTTTTCGCGGGGACATTCTTCCCGCTGAAGGGATTGCCCCCCTGGATGCAGGCTTTTTCCGAGATGCTCCCGCTGACCCATGCGGTGCGGATCGTGCGCGGCCTGATCATTTACGGGCACGCGGACTCATTCGTCTGGCATCTGTCGATCCTCGCCGGCTGCACAATCGTATTCATGATGGCGGCCTGCGCGGCGGTGAGCCGCCGCCTGGTGGATTAGGTTGAGCGCCTCCCGGAAAAACCTCAAACCGTCGGGCCCGCTCCGGTTTCACGAGAGCGTTCTCCGCTACCAGCATTCGCCGGATGAGCTGGTGAACCGCTACGACGGGGAGGTGTTCCGGCGGGTCGTCGAAGACGGGGGCGGCGATCTGATCCTCCTCGAGGCGAAGGCGGCGGGAGAGGGGCCGGATGCGCCCGTGGCGCTTTCGGTTCGGGGGCCGGAAACGGTGACAAAGGGAATGTTCTCGGCGGGCGAGTCCGCGCTTCGGCACCTCCTGGCGTTCGATCTGGATCTGGGGCCTTTCTACAAATTGGCGCGGGGCGACCCCCATCTTGCGCCGCTGGTGCGAAAGTTCCGGGGGCTCCGGCCGGTCCGCTATCTGGACCTTTTCGAGGCCCTCGTGACGGCCATCACCACCCAGCAGGTGAACCTTGCCTTCGGCGGGCGCATCCGCTCGCGCCTGGTGAAGCGGTGGGGGGAGAAGCTCCGGATCGGGAACGAGACGCATTTCGCCTTTCCCCGTCCGGAGCGCCTCGCGCGCGCGCGTGTGGATACGCTCCTCAAGATGCAGTTTTCGGGGCGGAAGGCGGAGTATGTCATCGGGGTGGCCCAGGCGGCGGCCGAGGGGGAGTTGGAA
>CAMYJL010000193.1 GCA_947258645.1 uncultured Nitrospinota bacterium | reverse complement strand
TGTTGTTTTTTAAGATTATTTCCCGGAAATCCGGGTTTTTTTATTTCAGCCGGAAGACGACGATTGCCATCCTCCTGGCAGGGAGTGTGATGCGCCTCTGCGCGGCGGCTCCCGAGGAGCGGGCCTCGATCCGGTAGCGGCCCGGCTCGCCTTTTACCCAGAGCCAGGGGCCCGCCGATTGGACGAGCCGTTTTTCCCCGTCCTTGTGAAACGTCACGCGCACGTCCGCGAAATACTCTCCCTTCGTGTTGACGAAAATGAATTTCGCCTGATAGCCGGCCGGCTTCATCCGGCGGTTTTCGTGCCCGACCCCCCCGGTCTGGAATTGAAGAGAAGCAAGAGCGCCCTCCGGAGAGGGGGCGGCGGATGCGGTTTCGGGGAAAAGAGCGAGGCAAAGGGCGGTTGCGGCCAGTATCGGGAAGAAACGGCTCCAGCGTCTCATGGCTTATCCTCCTCATGGGGTGAGAGGGAGAAAAATGCCAGGGAAAACGGGGATCAGGGAGAGGATATGATCAACCGGCCGATTGCGCCAGTTCCGTCTGAGAGGCTCCGGCCGGGGATTCGGAGAGGAGCCGCCGGCTCGGATAAAGCCAGACCATCAAGAGCGAGACGACCCCGAGGGTGAAGCTGACCGACGCCATCCCCAGGCTCGCGCCCGTGACGAAGGTTCCGAACAAAACCCCGACCCGCCGGGGGCCGTAGAATTCCCGCGTCACGAAGGGATACATCGTCCCGTGGCCACCCATCCCGAGGCCGACGAAGACGGCGATGACGTACAGCATGGGAAGCGTGGGCGAGAGCAGGAGCAGGGGAACCGGAATCGTCTGGGAGAGAAGTGAGATGAACAGCGCCCATTTCCCGCCGACCCGATCCGCGAGGATGCCGCCGGCGATTCGCCCGACGAGCGCACCCGCGCCCATGGCGGCCATCAGGGTGGCGGCTATGACCTTGGGGATCCCCGATTCGATGGCAAAGGGGACCAGGTGAACGATGATGACCGAGTGACAGACGCAGTCACAGGTATGGCTCCCCAGGACGGCCCAGAAGGGCCTCCGCTTCATGATCTCGCCCATGCTCTTCGAGGCTTCGGGCAGGGTCGCGGTCTCGCGCCCATTCTTGGGATTCGAGGGCGCGGGCTGGCCGTCCGTATCCTCCTGCTTCACCGGCCGGAGATAAATGGCGGCCGGAATGACGAGGAGCAGCGTCACCACGCCCAGGACCGCGTAAGCGCTCCGCCAGCCGTGGGCCGATATGATGTAGCCCGCCAGGGGGCCGATCATAGAGATACCCAGCCCCGATCCCGAGCCGGCGAGGCCCGTCGCGAGGCCGCGGTTGTAGGTGAACGCGCGCTGGATGTAGGCAACGGTGGAGATGGAGTAGGCGCTCCGCCCCAGGCCCATCATCACCCCGATCAGCAGGTAGAACTCCCACAGGCTCTGCATGACCGACGCGAACCCCAGGGCGATGACGTTCAGGACCGCTCCCAGGATGACGACCGTCCGCGCGCCGTAGCGGTCGGAGAGCTTGCCCATCAGGATGGCGCTGGCCGAGCCGACGATCATGAAGATGGAATAGCCAAAGGATACGCCCGATCGCGATCCTTCGAAAGCGCTTTCTATCTCCTTAAGGAAGATGCTGAAGTTGAACATTAGGCCGGAGGCGAGCGCCAGGACGATGAAGCTCGATGCGATGATCAGCCACTGGCGGGGGGTGAAGATCAGGGTCGCCTTCTGCATGAAGAAACGGTCTCCTTTGTCTCGGTCCTTCATGCGGTTCTTGCGGAAGGAAAAAGCCGGACGTATGCGGGGGAGAGATATATTCCAACCACGGCCATCATAGGCTGGCGGGGCCGATCTGGCAAGATGGGGCGTTTGCGCCTCCGGGGGCGGAGGGCCGGTGCCGGTGCGATTTTCAGGCTTTTCGTTTGGCACGGTTCACGGTACAAGAAAGGGCCCGGGCGGGTCGGCCCGGAGAGGTTGAGGACGGAATGAAGAGAGGATAAGAAAGTGGCCCGGAAGAAGACGAAATCGGCGTCGGCCTCCCCCAAGCTGTGGGGCGGGCGATTCTCGGGGCGAACCGACCGGCGGGTCGAGGCGTTCACCGAGAGCGTCTCGTTCGACAGCCGCCTGGCCGCCTGCGACATCCGGGGCTCGATCGCCCACGCCGAGATGTTGGGCGAAAAGAAGATCATCACCAAGGGGGACAGCCAGAAGATTGTATCGGGGCTGCGGGCGATTCTCCGCGAGGTCGAGGCGGGAAAGTTCCGCTTCAAGCCCGCCCTCGAGGACGTGCACATGAACATCGAGGCCGCCCTGACGAAGCGGATCGGCCCGGCGGGCGGCCGGCTGCACACGGCGCGGAGCCGGAACGATCAGGTGGCGACGGCGGTGCGGCTCTGGCTCCGCGAGGAGATCGACCTCATTCAGAGCGGCCTCCGGGAGATTCGGCTGGCGCTGGTTGGGGGGGCCGAGCGGTCGGTCGATGCCGTGATGCCGGGCTACACCCATCTCCAGCGGGCGCAGCCGGTCTCGTTCGCGCATCATCTGCTCGCCTACAGCCAGATGTTCCGGCGGGACGGGGAGCGGTTGTCCGACCTCAGGAAGCGGGTGAACGTCCTCCCGCTGGGCTCGGGCGCGCTCGCCGGGACGGGGCACCCCATCGATCGGCGCCTGGTGGCCAAGAAACTCGGCTTCGCGGGGATTGCCGAGAACAGCATGGACGCCGTGAGCGATCGGGATTTCGCGGTCGAGTTCGCGGCGGCGGCCTCGATCGCGATGATGCACCTGAGCCGGCTGGGGGAGGAGATCGTCTTCTGGGCGAGCGGGGAGTTCGGTTTCATCGACCTGCCCGACGCCTTCGCGACGGGAAGCTCCCTCATGCCCCAGAAGAAAAACCCGGACGTGGCCGAGATCGTCCGGGGGAAGAGCGGGCGGGTGTACGGCGACCTGGTGGCGCTCCTGACCTTGATGAAGGGGCTTCCGCTCACATATAACCGGGACATGCAGGAAGACAAGGAGCCGCTTTTCGACGCGGCCGACACGCTGGCGGACTGCCTGGAGGTCATGGCGCCCATGATCGCGGCCATGCGGCCCCGGGAGGTGCGGATGGCGGAGGCCGCCGAGGGCGGCTACATGACGGCGACCGATCTGGCGGACGAGATGGTCCGGCGCGGGATTCCTTTCCGGGAGGCCCACGAGGCGGCCGGAAGGGCCGTGCGGCTGGCGGCGGAAAAAGGAGTCTCCCTCGCGGACCTCACCGGGGCCGATCTGAAAAAGGCCGATGGGCGGCTCCGGGCGGCCGATCTCAAGGCGACCGGGCTGGCCCGCTCCCTTGCCGCGCGGCGGAGCGAGGGAGGCGCCTCGCGGGGAAGCGTCCTGCGGCAGATCAAATCGGAGAAAAAACGCCTGGGCCTCTTAATGCACGATCAAGGGCTGGGCGCTCGCCTGTGCGCTGCTCGCCGCTCTGACGGCCGCCGCGGCGGGCTGCGGCGTCAAGGGAAGGCCCAAGCCGCCGCCTGTGCCGATTATCAAAGGTTTATAATTTCAGTATAATGCAATGGATAGTTTCAGGAGATTCTAGGTATGCACTTTTTCGAATACAAAAACGGCGAGCTTTACGCCGAGGGGGTGCCCGTTGCGCGTCTGGCAGAGGAGCTGGGTACGCCGCTCTACGTTTACAGCCACAAGACGCTGGTGCGCCACTTCAAGGTGTTCAACGAGGCCTTCGCCGATGTGCCGCACCTCATCTGCTTCGCCATGAAGAGCAACTCGAACATCGCCATCCTTCGGCTTTTCTCGGAGCTGGGCGGGGGGCTCGACATCGTCTCGCAGGGCGAGCTCTACCGGGGGATCAAGGCGGGCGTCTCGCCGAAGAAGGTTGTGTTCGCCGGGGTCGGGAAGACGGACGATGAGATCGCCTACGCGCTCGAGCAGGGCATCCTCATGTTCAACGTCGAGAGCGAGGACGAGCTCCGCAACATCGACGCCGTAGCCGGGCGGCTTGGAAAGACCGCGCCGGTCGCCATCCGCGTGAACCCGGACGTCAATCCCGAGACGCATCCCTACATCGCGACCGGGCTGAAAAAGAGCAAGTTCGGCATCGATATCGCGCGGGCGATGGCGCAGTACCGCGCGGCGGCGGAGCTTCCGAACATCGACGCCTGTGGGCTCCACTGCCACATCGGGAGCCAGATCACCCAGAGCAGCCCCTTCGCCGAGGCGGCGGGGAAGGCGGCCGACCTCGTCCACGCCCTGCGCGGGGAGGGGCACGACATCCGCTACCTGAACGTGGGCGGCGGGCTCGGGATCACCTATCACGACGAGGTGCCGCCCTCGCCGAAAGAGTACGCCGAGGCCATCCTGCCCGTCCTCAAGGATCTGGACGTCACGCTGGTGCTCGAGCCCGGCCGGGTAATCGCGGGCAACGCGGGAATTCTCGTGACCAAGGTTCTCTACGGAAAAGAGAACGAGGAGAAGCGCTTCACCATCATCGACGCCGGGATGAACGACCTGATCCGGCCCAGCCTCTACCATGCGTTCCAGGAAGTCTGGCCGGTGGAGGAGGCGGTGCGCCAGCGGCCCCGGCATGTGTGCGACCTCGTGGGGCCCATTTGCGAGAGCGGGGACTATCTGGCGAAAGACCGGGAGCTGCCCGAACTGGAGCGGGACGACCTGTTGGCCATCATGAGCGCCGGGGCCTACGGCTTCGTGATGGCGTCGAACTACAATTCGCGCCCCCGGCCGCCCGAGGTGCTGGTGCGGGACGGGGAGTATCACGTCATCCGCGAGCGCGAGAACTTCGAGGATCTGATACGGGGGGAGAGCATCCCTGCGTTTATCTCGGGAGGGGCCGGCTGATGGAGAACGGGAGAATCCCCTTCACGAAGCTGAGCGGCAGCGGCAACGACTTCATCTTCATCGACAACCGCGACCGCCGCTTCGATGCCGACGGGATGATCGGCTTCGTCCGCAACGTCTGCCGGCGCGGCATGTCGGTCGGGGCCGACGGGCTCATGTTCATCGAGCCGAGCGAGCGGGCCGATTTCAAGTGGCGTTTTTTCAACGCGGATGGCTCCGAGGCCGAGATGTGCGGCAACGGCGGGCGCTGCGCCGTCCGCTTCGCCGAGCGGATTGGCATCGGCTCGGGGAGCTTCTCCTTCGAGACCATCGCCGGGATCATCGACGCCACGATCGAGGGCTCACGCGTCAAGCTCCGCATGACCCAGCCGTTCGACTTTCAGACCGGGGTTGAAGTTCCCCTGAACGGGCGGACCGCCACGGTGGACTGCCTGAACACCGGCGTGCCCCACGCCGTCGAATTCGTGGACGACGCCGAGGCCGCCGCCATCGTCGAGGACGGCCGCCTCATCCGCCGTCACGACCTCTTCGCCCCGGCGGGGACGAACGCGAACTTCTGTCAGGTCACGGGGTCCCATTCTGTCACCCTGCGCACCTACGAGCGCGGGGTGGAGGACGAGACCCTCGCCTGCGGAACCGGCGCCGTCGCCGCGGCGATCCTGGCCGCCACGCGGGGGCTCGTCGAGCCGCCCGTGGACGTGCTCGTGCGCAGCGGCGAGATTCTCACCATCTACTTCCAGGGCCGTGGCGCGGATGTCGCCGACCTCTACATGGAGGGCGAAACCCGCCTTGTCTACGAGGGTGAGATGACCGAGGAAGCCGCGCGCGAGTAGGTTTCTTTCTCCAGGCCTTTCTGGCCGCATTTTCGCGAAAATTAATGTGGGCCCGGCATTTGCGACGGATTCGCCCTGTCATTCCGAGGGAGCGAAGCGATTTCAAAGCAGCCGCAGGTGAAACTTCCCGCGTGGGAAGTTTCTCGTCCGCAGGGCGGACTGAAGGGATCTGTTTTTTATGGCGAGAAGCAGATTCCTCGCTGCGCTCGGAATGACGGGAACACCACCGGATATTTTCCGAAAAGTTCCGAAAAATCAGACGTGCGTCAGGAGGCGACTTCCAGCTTGCGCGGGTTCTTCTGCGGGGAGGAGGCCCCGTTCTCGAGGGCGCGCCGGAGCTTGCGGACGGCGCTGTCCGGACTGGTGAGGACGCGGGCGTCCACCCGCTCCAAGACGGCGGGCAGGGCCCGGGCCATCGAGAACTGGCCCAGCAGAACGGTGTCGCAGGGCGCGAGGCCTTCCAGCGCCTCGGCGATCAGGGTGTCGTGCTTTTCGATGTCACCGGCGAGGAGGGCGTCGAACGCCCCCGCCACGAAACACGATTCGGCCTCTACCTCCTGCCCCCGTCCGGCCGCCATTTCGCGGAGCTCTTCGAGGACGGAGGGGATCGTGGGCTGGTAGGTCGCGGCGAGGCGGATCGTCCCGCCCGTCTCGAGGGCTTCTTCCAGCATGGCTTCGTTGGGCTTGAGAACGGGCAGTTCCAACGAGGCCTGCACGGCCTCGATGGCCGCGCCGAAGGCCGAGCAGGAGTAGAGGATGGCCGACGCGCCGCCCTCTTTCCCGAAGCGGGCGAGCCGCTCGATCCGATCGAAGATCGCGGGGTTCAGATCGCCGTTCCGGGCCAGATCCCGGCTCAGGGATTCATCGAGAAGGCAGATGGTTTCGGCCTCGGGCCAGAGGCGCTCGAAGGTCTCCTCGATGGGCACCACCGCGGCCCGGGTGGCGTGGATGACGGCGATGCTCGCGGGCGGCTCGGGGCCCGGCGCCGGCTGGCCGTCCGCCCTGGTGTTGCCGGGGGACGAGCGCGTGCCCTCCGGCGGACGAGCCGGCAAAAATATACAACGCGGAATGGAACTCTCTTTTTTGTCTACCATACCTATCCTTTACTACATCGCCGGGGTTTTTTCCACCCCGCCCGAAGGACCGACCTTTCGTGTAACCCCGCCGCCCGGGCGGACCCTGCTGATTAAAACCTGCTGTCCTCGACGTTTTCGTCCTCCGTGAGGAGTCCGAACTCCGCCTGGCCGAGCTTGTTTTTCGCGTTGAAGGCCGCGGGTGGCCTGAACCGGTCTTCCTTCTTGAAGTCGCCCACCACGAATTCGAGATTTTTCGAATCGCTCATGTTTCCGGCGCGGTCCTCGACACGGATTTCCAACTCCGCGTCAACCGTGCTGGTCTGGCGGTTCGTCCCCTCCAGGCGCGCCCAGACGAGGATGTAGCCGTTCAGGTTCGCCGTCTTTTTCTGGGGAAGCAGGGAATTGGTGATCTCGCCGCCGCCGGACTGGGAGAAGGTGACGTATATCTTGTCCAGATCGCCGTCCGGGTCGGAGGCGCGCACGTAGATCTTCCACACGGCGCCGTCGCGAATCTCGTTCTGCGCCGCGATCGCCTCGATGACGGGCCGGTGCTTTTCTCCGGTCGGGCCTTCCTTCGGCGGGAGAAACAGGGCCGCATCGGCCGCGCCCCCGGCGCAAAAGATGAGCCCCGCAAAAAGGGCATATAAACCCGCGTTCCGCTTCCGCATTTCCGGCCTCCCCTCCGATTGGGTCCATCAGACAGCCAGGTTC